>JADMJD010000020.1 GCA_018780805.1 Rubrivivax sp.
CCACGGCCAGGAAGGTCTTGCCGGTGCCGGCCGGGCCGATGCCGAAGGTGATGTCCTCGGCCAGCATCTGCTGCAGGTACTGGGTCTGGCGCGGCGTGCGGCCCACCAGGTCGGCATGGCGCGTGTGCAGTTTCACCGCGGCCACCGGCGGCGTGGGCGCAGCCACGGGTTTGGCGCCCACCTCGATCAGCGCCAGGCGCAGGGTGTGCGGGTCCAGCGGGGCCTCGGCACGTTCGTACAACGAACGCAGCAGCGCGCGGCCCACGGTGGCGGGTGCACGGTCGCCCTGCACCGCAAACTCGGCCTCGCGGCGTTCGATGCGCACGCCCAGCGCGCGTTCGATGCTGCGCAGGTGTTCGTCCAGCGGGCCGCACAAATGGGCCAGGCGGTGGTTGTCGGGCGGGTCGAAGCGGTGGCGGAGGATCAAGGCGGCGGCGGTCCGTGTGACGGGGTTGGCAGGGTCGGCATTGTCCACCGCGCGCGCCCGGTTGTGCCGTGCATCGCGCGGCTAGCATGCCGGGTTCGATGACACGTCCGAGCTTCCTGCACACGTGGCTGCTGGCCGCGCTGGCCCTGTTCTGCACCGCACCGGGCGTGGCGGCGGAGCTGCGGCTGGACCAGGCGCAGACCCTGGTCTCGCCTGCCGAGCGCCTGCCGCCGGCGTTGGCCGACGGTGTGGCCACGCGGCTGCGCACGCTGCCCGACACCTGGGGCCGCGACGATGGCCCGGTGGTCTGGTACCGCGTGGCTCTGCCGCCAGCGGCGCCCGGTGCCGATCTGGCGCCGCTGGCGCTCTACATCGAACGGGTCTGCAGCCAGGTCGAGGTGCAGCTCAACGGCGTGGCGCTGTGGGGCGCCGGGCCGCGCCCGCTTTGCCACCGGCCGCAACTGCTGCCGCTGCCGGGCGCGCTGCTGCAGGCCGAGGGCAACCGGCTGGACCTGCGCGTGAGTGGCAGCCCGCTGGCCCAGGTGGCGTCGCTGGGGCAGGTGGGCGGGCTGTCGGCGCTGGTGGTGGGTCCGCAACCCGAACTGGCGGCGCGCCACGCACGCGCGCTGCTGCTGCAGGTGGAGCTGCCGCAGGCGTTGGCCGCGTCCCTGCTGCTGATGGGCGGTTTTTTGTTCGTGCTGGGCTGGCGCCACCGCGACCAGAGCCACCTGGCCTACTTCGGCGCGCTGTGCATCGGCTGGGCCCTGGCCGACGCCCCGCGCTGGCTGCCCGCGCTGCCGCTGGACGACGAGGTCGCGGCTTTCCTGCACAGCGTGCTGCTGGCCTTCGTGACGCTGGCCGCGGTGCAGTTCCTGCTGCGTGAGGCGCGTTGGCGCAGCGGCCGTGTGGGCCGGCTGCTGGCGCTGCAATGTGCGCTGATGCCGGCCAGCCTGGTACTGGCCGGGCCCGGCCGCCTGAACGCGATGATGTCGCTGTGGCTGCTGGTGTTTGTGCTCGAGATCGCGGCGGCGGCGTTTTTCCACCTGCAGCTGCGCCAGCGGCAGCAGGGCCGGCTGCCGGCCCTGGCAGCCTCGGCGCTGGGCATCGTGGGCGCGGCGCTGGGCGTGCAGCTGGTGGCGCGTTTTGTGCCGGTGTCGCCCGCGCTGCTGCACCTGGCCGTGCTGGTGGCGCCGCTGGGCCTGGCGCTGGTGGGCCTGCGCCTGGTGCGCCAGCACGGCCGTGCGCTGCAGGCCGCCGAAGTGACGCGCGTCAACCTGGAAGCCCGCATCCGCGAGGCCACGGCCGAGATCGAACGCAACTTCCGCCAGCTGACCGAGCTGCGGGTGGAGCAGGTGACCGAACGCGAGCGCAAGCGCATCGCCGCCGACCTGCACGACGACCTGGGCGCCAAGCTGCTGACCATCGTGCACACCAGCGAGGACCCGCGCATCTCCACGCTGGCGCGCGAGGCGCTGGAGGAAATGCGCCTGTCGGTGCGCGGCCTCACCGGCAAACCCGTGCGCCTGGCCGATGCGCTGGGCGACTGGCGGGCCGAGCTGATGTCGCGCCTGGCGCAGGCCGGCATCGAAGGCGAGTGGGATTCACCCGACGACCTGCCGCAGACGCTGTCGGCGCGCACCTACGTGCAGACCACCCGCATCCTGCGCGAATCCACCAGCAACATCATCAAACACAGCGGTGCGTCGCAATGCAGCTTCACCTGCGGCATCGCCGACGGCGACCTGCAACTGGTGATCCAGGACAACGGCAACGGCATCCCGATGGAGCTGGACGGCCGGCTGGACCGTGGCCACGGCATGGCCAGCATGAAACAACGGGCCAAGCAGATGCAGGGCCAGTGCCTGGTGGAATCGGGCCCAGGCTACGGAACCGTGATACGCCTCACGCTGCCGCTGGATCGTGCCATCGAGCAGACCCCCTGAAACCGGGTGGCACTGCTAGCATGAATCTTCGCCGTCTGCCACCGGGATTGCCGGGGACCATGACCAACATCCTGCTGCTCGAAGACCTGCCCGAAATCCGCACCTGGTTGCGCAGCCTGGTGCTGCAGGTCTTCCCGAATGCCCACGTGTCGGAAAGCTCGCGCATCCACGACGCGCTGGAGCTGGTCTCGGCCGTCAAGTTCGACCTGGCGTTGGTGGACCTGGGCCTGCCCGACGGCTCCGGCGTCGATGTGGTCACCAAGCTGCGCGATCTGCAGCCCGAGGCGCAATCGGTGGTGGTGACCATCCACGACGACGACGAGCACCTGTTCCCCGCGCTGCAGGCCGGCGCATTTGGCTACATCCTGAAAGAGCAGCCGCGTGAGCTGATCACCGAGCAGCTGCAGCGCATCAGCCAGGGCGAGCCGCCGCTGTCGCCCAGCATCGCGCGGCGGGTGATGGCGTATTTCAGCGCCAAGGCCAAACCCACGCCGCAGGCCAACATGCTGCCCAACGTCTCGCTCACCGAGCGCGAGAGCGAGGTGCTGCTTCGTGTGGCCAAGGGTTACACGCTGCCCGAGATCGGCGTGCAGCTGGGCCTCTCCCGGCACACGATTGCCGACTACGTGAAGCAGATCTACCGCAAGCTGAACGTCAGCTCTCGGGCGGAGGCGGCGCTGGAAGCGCAGCGTCTGGGGCTGTTCGGCCGCTGACACGGCGGGTATCGTCGCCGCAGGGGCCGGCACCTCGCCGGCCGCGACGACGAAGGTCCGGCCATGTTCCTGCGAACCGCTTGTTGTCTCTTCACGGCGGCACTGCTGTGCGTCCACGGCGCCCACGCCGGCACGGCGCGTTTTGACAGCGGTGGCAAGGGCGGGCGGTTTGGCGTCACTTACGTGGCCGACCGCCTGTACACGGCGGCCAACGGCGCGGGCGCCATCGGCGGCACGGCCGCCACGCCGCCCCTGATCGTCAATGGCCAGGCCATCGAAAACACCGCCTACACGGCGCTGCTGAACAGCGTGCGCGACGGCGCCGAAGAGTACCGCTTCGATGTGCCCAACGGCAGCTACCTGCTGACGCTGCAGTTTGTCGAACTGCTGATGAACGGGCCCCACCTGCGGCGCTTCTCGGTGCTGGCCGAAGGGGTGCCGCTGCTGCCGGACTTTGACCTCTATGCCCGCCACGGCCGCAACTACGCCGTCACCTACCGTTTTGCGGTGACGGTGGCCGACGGGCAGCTCAACGTCAGCTTCCCGGCCAGCATCGGCCAGTCGACCATCGCGGCCATCGCGGTCGAGGCCTTCAGCCCACCCGCGCGGGCACCGCGCACACCGGCCGGTGTCACGGCCCTGGGTGGCTACGCCCGCAACATCGTGGCCTGGCCGGACCAGACCGACCCTGGCCTGGCGGGTTACATCGTCAGCCGGGCCGACACCGCGGCCGGCCCCTACACGCCGATCACGCCGCTGCCGGTGCCCGACAGCCGCTACTTCGACGACGCGGTGACGCCGTTTGCCAGCCGCCACTACCGGGTGGCCGCGGTGGACGTGTTCGGCAAGCGCAGTGGCTGGTCTGCCGCCGTCTCTGCCGCGCCACTGGATGACACACAAACCAGCCTGCCGGCGTATCGGCTGACGATCCCGCCGGACCAGTACGCCATCCTGCAGGCCGACACCGAGGCCGACTACGTGACCGCAGACTTTGCGGCCGGCGGCAGCCTCTACCCCGGCATCGGCGTGCGCTTCCGGGGCGCCACCAGCCGCGACAACCAGAAGAAGTCCTGGAAGATCAACTTCAAGAAGGGCCTGCCCTTCGAGGGCGATGACAAGCTGAACCTGAAGTCGGTCTCGCTCGACCCCAGCCTGCTGTCGGAGTGCCTGGCGGCCGGGCTGTTTGCGCAGGCCGCCACCCTGAGCGCCGACTGCAGCTACGCGCACCTCAGCGTCAACGGCGAGTACCTGGGCGTGCACAGCCGCATCGAAGAGATCGACCCGAGCTACTTCCAGGCCCGGGGCATCGACCCGCAGGGCCAGCTGCTGGAGGCCGAGGGGCCGGTGTATGCCAATTTCAGCATCCTGGACGACTACTCGACGGCCTGGAACGACCAGAGCGAAAACGACGATGGTTACCCCGCCCTGGCGGCTCTGGTGCAGACCATCAACACCACACCGGACCCCGACTTCGCGGCCAGCATCGCGGCGGTCCTGCATGTCGACGCCTACCTCGACTACCTGGCCTGGATCCAGCTGTTCGGCGACTGGGACCACGTGACCCACAACTTCCACATCTACCGCAGCCCAGGCAGCCCGCTGTGGGAGGTGATCCCCAAGGATTTCGACCAGGGTTTTGTGCTGACCACGCTGCCGCTGCTGTACGGCACCCAGACCGAACCGGGCCAGCCGCCGGTGGTCTACAACGTGCTCACCTCGCGCCTGCTGGCGGTGCCGCTGTTCCGCCAGTGGTATGCCAACAAGCTGGGCGAGCTGCTGGCCACGCAGTTCACGCCGGACGCGCTGGCGGCCCGGATCGACGGCCTGCACCAGGCCATCGCTGCCGATGCCCGGCGCGATGTCTACAAGCGCTACCGCGAGGACAACACCGCCTTCGACGCCTCACCGGCGGTGCGGCAGGACTTTGTCGTCCAGCGCCGGGCCTTTGTGCAGGCCAACCTGCCGGCGCTGTCGCCCGGCATCGCCCTGCCGCTGATGATCAACGAGCTGCTGGCCGACAACCAGACCGGCATCGTCAACGGCGCGGGCCTGCGCAGCCCCTGGCTGGAGCTGTACAACCCCGGACCGTTGCCCTACGACCTGAGCGGCCACCACCTCAGCAACGACCCGACCCAGCCCACCCGCTGGACCTTCCCGGCCGGCACCACCGTGCCGGCCGGCGGCCACCGGCTGGTCTGGCTGGACAACCAGCCGGTGCCGGGTGAACTGCACGCCTCGTTCACGGTGAATCCGCGCGGGCAGACGGTTGCGCTGTACGCGCCCACGCCCGGCGGCCCGAAGATGCTGGACCTGATGGCCTACCGCGCGCTGCCGCCCGATGTTGCCCATGGCCGGCGGTCCAGCGGCTCGGCCTTGTGGGGCCGCCAGGCCGTGCCGACACCCGGCGCGGCGAACGCGGGCCCGCAGCGCCGGGCGGGCCGCCCATAATCCCGCTCCATGATCGGACGGCTGGTTGGCACACTCGCGGCGAAATCGCCCCCCCAACTGCTGATCGACGTGCAAGGCGTCGGTTACGAGGTGGACGTGCCGATGAGCACGTTCTACAACCTGCCCGGCCTGGGCGCGCCGGTGACGCTGCTGACACACTTCATCGTGCGCGAAGACGCGCAGCTGCTCTACGGTTTCCTGACCGCGGAAGAGCGCGCCACCTTCCGCGAGGTCATCAAGATCAGCGGTGTGGGCCCGCGCACGGCGCTGTCCATCCTGTCGGGCCTGTCGGCCGGTGAGCTGGCGCAAGCCGTCACGGCACAGGACGCCGGCCGCCTGGTCAAGGTGCCCGGCATCGGCAAGAAGACGGCCGAGCGCCTGCTGCTGGAACTGAAGGGCAAACTCGGGCCCGACCTGGGCCTGCCCGCGGCCGACGCCGTGAGCGACGCGCAGGCCGACATCGTGCAGGCCCTGCTGGCCCTGGGCTACAACGAACGCGACGCCAAGGCCGCACTGAAGGCCTTGCCGCCGGGCGTCGGCGTGGCCGATGGCATCAAGGCGGCGCTGCGTTCGCTCAGCAAGTAGCGTTCAGCCAGCAGCGTTCATTTCATGCCGTGGCCGCCATGGCCTGCGGCGGCGCCCAGCGGCTTGACCGGCGCCTTGATCTCGACGGTCTGCTTCTTGCCGTCACGGCCTTCGATGGTCAGGGTCACCGGCACCAGCTCGCCGTTTTTCAGCGGCTGCTTCAGGTCCATCAACATCACGTGGTAACCGCCGGGCTTGAGCTCCACGGCCTGGCCGGCGGGCAGGTCCAGACCTTGGGCCAGTTGGCGCATCTTCATCGTGTCGCCGTCCATGCGCATCTCGTGGATCTCCACCACGCCGGCCACCGGCGAGCTGGCGGCCACCAGCTTGCCGCCCGTGGCCGAGGTGATCTTGGCAAACAGCCCCGTGGCCTTTTGCTGCGCGACGGTGCCGCGTACCCAGGCGTCGGCGACGGTGGTCTGGGCCGAAGCGGCGATGGTGGTGCTGAGCAGTGCAGCGGCTGTCATCCAGTGGATGGTTTTCATGGGCAAGTTTCCTGGTGTGGCTGGCAGCCTGGAAAGGCCGCCGTTGTCTGGTGAGCTGTGGCGGCAGCCGGCGCGTGGCGACCGGCTGCGGTGGCGGGCGATGTCAGCCCGCAGGTGGCGGCGCGCGCGGCTGGGCGGCGCCCCAAACGTGCAGGCCCCGGCGCGCCTGCTCACACGAGGGGGACCGCCAGGGGGCGCGCAGCACCGGCGCGGCCGGTGCCGCCCACGGGCCCGGTGGCAGCAAGGGGCTGTCGGCGCCGAGCTTGCAGAACGGGCAGGCGGCCGCGTGTCCGGCCGCAGGCGCCGCTGGGACGTCGCCGCTGTCGATGGACAAACCGGTGGCCACCGCGACGCGCTTCAGGCCTTGTGTGGTGCACACCTCGGCCCAGGCGCTGTTGCCGCTGGCGCCACTGGCGAGTGCCAGGGCGTGCGACACCGTGGGCAACAGGGCCAGCGCCAGCACACCCGCCAGGGCGAACCAGGTCAGCAGACTCAAACGGCGGCGCAGGGCTTCCACAGCGCCGGAGTTTACCCACGCCACCCCGCGATAATGCCCCGATGGCCGTGCAGACCGATGACTTCCAGAGCCCCAAGCGTGTGATCAGCGCCGCGCCCGCGTCGCCGAACGAAGAGGCCATCGAACGTGCGTTGCGCCCCAAGGGCCTGCAGGAATACGTCGGCCAGGCCAAGGCGCGTGAGCAGCTGGAGATCTTCATCGGCGCGGCCAAACACCGCGCCGAGGCGCTGGACCATGTGCTGCTGTTCGGCCCGCCCGGCCTGGGCAAGACCACGCTGAGCCACATCATCGCCAACGAGCTGGGTGTGAACCTGCGCCAGACCTCGGGCCCGGTGCTGGAAAAACCCAAGGACCTGGCCGCGATCCTGACCAACCTCGAAAAAAACGATGTGCTCTTCATCGACGAGATCCACCGCCTGAGCCCGGTGGTCGAGGAAATCCTGTACCCGGCGCTGGAGGACTACCAGATCGACATCATGATCGGCGACGGCCCGGCGGCCCGTTCGATCAAGCTCGACCTGCAGCCCTTCACGCTGGTGGGCGCCACCACGCGCGCCGGCATGCTGACCAACCCGTTGCGCGACCGCTTCGGCATCGTCGCGCGGCTGGAGTTCTACACGGCCGAAGAACTCACGCGCATCGTCACGCGCTCGGCCGGCCTGCTGAACGTGCCCATCGATGCAGAAGGTGCGCTGGAGATCGCGCGCCGCAGCCGCGGTACCCCGCGCATCGCCAACCGGCTGCTGCGGCGTGTGCGCGACTACGCGCAGGTCAAGGGCCGGGGCCACATCGACAGCGGCATCGCCGACAAGGCCCTGGCCATGCTGGATGTGGACCCGCTGGGCTTCGACGTGATGGACCGCAAGCTGCTGGAGGCGGTGATCCACCGCTTCGATGGCGGCCCGGTCGGCCTGGAAAACGTGGCTGCGGCCATCGGCGAAGAAGCCGGCACGATCGAGGACGTGATCGAGCCCTACCTGATCCAGCAGGGTTTTCTGCAGCGCACGCCGCGTGGGCGCATCGCCACGTTGGCGGCCTTCCGGCACCTGGGGGTGGCGCCGCCGCAGGCCGCGCCCGGCGGCCTGTTCTAGGACATGTGCTGTCGGCTGGCAGCCCGGCCGGCAATCGCGCTGCTGACCCCTGGATCCTCACGGTATGCGGACGCCGACGCAGGCCGAACTGGCGACGGCGCACCCTAGCGTCGGCGGCACGGTCCCAACTACTGAAGCCCGGCCGAACCCATGACGCCATCCCTGCTGGCGTCGTGAGGCTTCGCCATCACGTCGCAGCCTTGGCCTGGACTTTTGCGGACCCCATCAGCGCCTCGTAGGCATCGGCCTCGAACGCAAACGTCACCTTAGCCCGTGCCCTCGACAGCGGCTCAGGACTGAGCAGTGCGCGCTTGCCGGTACGCGTCGAGTCCGTCCACTTGTCGCGAGTCGTCTTGTCATTGCCCAGCCCATCATCAAGGTGAGCCAAATGAGACGCGGGCAGCCCCGCCTCGCCAGTGACCGGAGGCGCACGGTCCGTCACCGGCGGCGTCGGGCGCAGCACCAATGCGACGAAGGGCGCGCCAGTGAACCGGCGCGTGAACGGCATGGGGTCGAAGTCAGCGAGCCCGAGGGCCCAGGATTCGTAATCGCCGGCGGGTGAGATCCAGCGCAGGCCGACCTGTCGGGTAACGCAGTGCGCTTCATCGGGCAGCGTGCCGACGTCTGCGCAGAGCCATCTGGGGTGAGTGCTCAACGCGCAGAGGATCTCCGCCGCGTGGGCAGCGTCGCCAGCACCAGGGAACAGCAGTTGAATGGCCTCGGCATTGGCCTCCGCAGCCGTGTCGACGAGTGCCGTAACGGCATCTGCATTGAACTCGCCTGACACCACTGCGCTGAGCCAGGACACCTTCTCGGCGTCACGGGCCAAGTAAACCGCAAAGATACAGGCGATCTGCCCTTGGGTGTACCACTCGAAGACGAGGTCTCCCCAGAGATCGAACCGCTGTTCTCGTACTTCCTCGACGCTGCCGGCGCGGCCTATGGCTACGGCCCATTTGGACAAATCGTCAAATGTTGAGAACCGGCGAGGGCCTCCGTTCGCGATCTGCTTTGTGAGTGTCTTTGCTGGCTTTGTGTTGTTGTTTTGCAAGCCCTCCCTCCCGCCGATCACTTCAGCCAGGTGCTGTAGTCATCCGCCGGTGGCAGATCCACTTGGGGATATGGCTCGGGCACGGGCTCGGCCGATTCCAGTACCCGCACCTTGGACATCGTGATATGGGTTCCGCCAACCTGGAAGCTCCGGCCGCGCTCGTCGCCCTGCATCAGCTCGCGCGCAGCTTTGCGCACGAGGGTGTAGCCTGTTTCGGTGGTCATGGTCTTTCTCCCCTGTCAGTGGTTGAGTCCGGCTAGGCCGCTTGTGTTCTTGAAAACGTCGAACAGGTCTTCGCCCGTCCAACGCTCGTGCGCGTGCGCGACGGTGCCAGGCTGGGCCTTGCTGGCCACGGCCGGCGGCAGTTTCGACAAGATCTTGGGGAACACGCGACAGTAGGCCTTGGGCACGCCTGCCAGGCGAGCAAGCTGCCGGTACTCGACCCGCTTGCCAGCAGGCACGCAGGTCAGGACGCCCGCGATGCGCTCGTGCCAGACGCTGGAGATGGGCGGGATCGAGGAGGTGCACTGGCGCACCTCGTCACCGACGAACATCCGTCCGCCGCGCAGCACGCGCGCCAGCATGCCACGGCGACTACGGATCGCTTTCACTACTCCCGGATGCCTGTGTTCGAGATGGCCGCAGGCTTCGCATTGGAACGTCA
Organism: Rubrivivax sp.; assembly: GCA_018780805.1. Lineage (GTDB taxonomy): Bacteria > Pseudomonadota > Gammaproteobacteria > Burkholderiales > Burkholderiaceae_C > Rubrivivax. The sequence goes on from JADMJD010000020.1 coordinate 9,925, forward strand.
GCCAGAGGACGACCTCCGGCCCGACCTGCAGCAGCGTCGATGACGCCAGTTGTTCGGTGCTGAAGTCCACTAGCAGATTTTCTCGAAGCGTCATGGCTTTCAAGCCAAGGTCGCGGTAGACGTCTGATCCGGCAAGAAGCACTTGGCGCGGCGAGAGCGAATGCGCATGCGTGTCTCCATGAAGGCCTGAACCGGCGATTGCGACCAATTGGTCGACCTCTTGCGGGTCGGGCAAACCTTCCGCGCGGATCCGCAGTCCATAGACCACGCCCAGTCGTTGCCAAGAGCGGCCGCCGACGTTCTGGTCGGTGTCAGTTTGGTGATGTTCGGCGACGGTAGCAGGGCAATCCATTGTGGCAATCCCGTGGCTCGAACGGAAAAAAGCGTCTGATTGTGCTTTAGAACCCCGGCGAGCCTTCCGCCAACACACGGTACTCCTTGCGAGCCCGTATGACACAAGTACGACAATGGCAAGGCGTTCCATTCGGCATCCTTCGCCGAGGCGTGCCTCGAACGCGGCATCGCACAGAAATTCACCCGGGCATATCGTCCCCAGACCTATGGCAAAGCCGAGCGCTTCATCCAGTCTGCGGTGTGCGAATGCGCCCATGGCCGCGTCTACGCGAACTCAGCTCAGAGGAACGCAGCCTTGCCGGCCTGGACCCACTTCTAGAATTGGCACCGCCAGCACCATGGCATTGACCTCAACGTGCCGCTCTCACGCCTCGCCGTGCTCCGCAAGAACGTCTTGACACTTCACAGCTAGTCCCTGGTCAGGCGGGCTGTTCTGAGCGCTGCACGGCCCGCGGGCTGCTGATCGCCCCCACTGCCCACAGCCCGGCCACGATGGCGGCGGCGCCTGCCAGTTGCGTGCCCAAGCTCAAGGTATGCGCCTGCCACAGCAGCGCCGCAGTGGCACCCAGCAAGGCCAGGAACAAACCCGCCGCTGACCCGGCCGCGGCACGCGACAGCGGCGGGTCGTAGACGGCCGTGGCCTGCAGGTCAAAGGCGGGTTTGGGCAAGCGCGCCGCCACATCGGCCGGCCGCCAGCCCGGGGGTTTGAACCACACCCGAACCTTGTCCGCCCAGCGCCGCGTGTGCCAGCTGTCGTGCATCAGGTCTGCATACACCTGGGCATTGGCCCACAGCGGGTTCCAGCTGCGCAGCGGGCTGCGCGTGCCGTAGACACAGGGCTCGGCCTCGATTTCGTCCTGGAAGCTGCCGAACAGCCGGTCCCACAGCACCAGGATGCCGCCGTAGTTCCTGTCCACGTAACGATCATTCACCGCATGGTGCACGCGGTGGTTGCTGGGGCTGCAGAACCAGCGGTCGAACCAGCCGAGCCGCCCGATCTGCTGGGTGTGCACCCAGAACTGGTAGAGCAGGTCCACCAGCGCCACCACGCCAAAGACCAGCGGCGGGAAACCCAGCAGCGCCATCGGCAGGTAGAACACCCAGCCGCCCAGCCAGCCGGTGCCCGTCTGGCGCAGCGCGGTGCCCAGGTTGTAGTCCTCGCTCTGGTGGTGCACGGCGTGCGCGGCCCACAACAGGGCCACGCGGTGGCCGGCGCGGTGGTGCCAGTAGTAACAGAAGTCGTAGAACAGCAAGCCGATGATCCAGACCCATGCCGCGTCGGCCGGCAGCCGCCAGGGCGCCAGCGTCTCGAACGCCGCGGTGTAGATCCCCACCGTGAGCAACGTGCTGAACAGCCCGCCGAGCTGGCTGATGATGCCCAGGCCGATGCTGGAAAGCGTGTCCGCCAGCCGGTAGGTGTTTCGCCCGCGCCAGCGGCCGAGCGTGAACTCCCCCACGATCAGCAGCAGAAAGATCGGCGTGGCGATGACGATGATCTGGGCAGCGGTCATGCCCGGCATGCTGCCGCGCGGGCAGCGCCACGCCTAGCGGGTTGCCCCGGGCGCACCCACCGATCTGTTGCATCTGGTGACGTTTGCCGGCCTCAAGTCGCCGCTCAAGCCGCCGATACACAGGAGCAATGAGCCGGAAAAGGTCTGCCCCAGGGTGGCCGGACCCGGCCCAGCCCGCTGATCCCTGTTGCAACTGGACGCCACGCACATGAACCACCGCCCGAGCCGTGCACGCGGATTCACCCTCATCGAGGTGATGATCACGGTGGCCATCATCGCCATCCTGTCGGCCATCGCGCTGCCGGCCTACACGGCCTATGTGCAGCGCTCGCGTGTGCCGCCGGCGCTGGACGCGCTGAGTTCGCTTGCCACGCGGCTGGAGCAGCGTTTCCAGGACACCGGCAACTACGCCAACGACGACGCCTGTGGCGCCACACTGCCCAGCGCGGACAACTTTGCGATCAGCTGCGAGCTGAGCGACGAGGGCCAGGGTTTCACCGCCACCGCCACCGGCAGCGGCCCGGTCGAGGGCTACACCTACAGCATCAACCACCAGGGCGTGCGCGCCACCACCGCGCACCCGAATGGCACACCCGCCACCAACTGCTGGAGCATGAAGGGGGCCGTGTGCGACACCTGAACCACCGCCATGAAGCTGGCATGACGCTGATCGAGCTGATGGTCAGCCTGGCCATAGCAGCCATCCTGACGATGGCCGCCGCACCGTCGTTCAAGGACTACCTGGCCAATTCGCGCCTGCGCGAAAACGGCAACGTGATCTACATGCAGATGTTGTTCGCGCAGAGCGAGGCCATCAAGCGCAACACCACGGTGCGGGTGGCAGTGGACAACGGCGAGGTCGAGGTCACCGACCGCAACGACCCCGACAACCCGGTGGTGCTGAAGACCACCAACCTGACCCATGGTGTGGCCGCGGAAGACGCCACGCTGGACTTTTCGGGCGAAGGGCGCCCGGTGGACTTTGCCACCGCGTCCATCGACCTGTCGCCCCCCACGGGCCTGAGCTGCTCGACCGAGATCCGCTGCCCGGGTCTGCGTGTTGATGGCGGCGGAGCGATCAGACTATGCAGCGACCACACCAACAACTGCGATTGACCGCCGGCACGGCGCGGCGACGTGCGTCCCGCGGCATCGGCCTGCTCGACGCGCTGATTGCGCTCGCGCTGCTGGGGTTCGGCCTGCTGGGCATGACCAAGCTGCAGACCAACCTGGTGCGTGCCGGCAGCGAAAGTGCAGCGCGCCTGACGGCCGCGCAGCTGGGCGACGAATTGCTCAGCACGGCCCTGGTCGACGTGGACAACGCGCCCTGCTACACGCTGCCCGCCAGCGGCACCTGCAACAGTGACGCCGCCGCCAACCGTGCCGAAGACTGGGAAACCCGCGTCGCTGCCGCGCTGCCGGGCGAGGTGGTGGCCACCTCCACGCTGGCCGACGACCAGCTCACCGTCAGCATCAGCTGGACGGGCAAGGAATCCGGCGAAGCCCGCACCCTGGAGGTGACCACCGATGTGCGCCCCTGAACTTCGCCTGTCACGCCGTCTGTCACGCCGCCTGTCGCGCCGCCGGTCACCCGGCCAGCGCGGCGTCTCCATCGTCGAGCTGATGGTGGGCATCGTGGTGGCGCTGCTGATCGGCCTGGCCGCCAGCAGCAGCGCGATGATGTTCACCGCGTCGCAACGCCAGGCCATGGGCACGGGGGGCGTGGGCATCGCCGCCACCAGCGCATTGGCGGCACTGAAAAACGACGCCGCAATGGCCGGCCTGGGTTTCTTCGGCGACACCAACTACCTGTGCGAAGAGCTGGCGCTGAGCGTCAACGCCACCGTGCACAGCGACAGCGCGGCCTTCACGCCGCTGCGCATCACCAGCACCGACGACGGCGACACCATCGACGTGGTCTACGGCGAGCGTGTCGAGTCGGGTGCCAACGTGCTGCTGGACGCGGCCTCCGACGGCAGCAGCGCCAACCTGATGTCCTTGCTGCCTGTTGCCGTGGGCCAGGCCGTGCTGCTGGCCCCGGCGGCACCGGGCGATCCCTGCCTGGTGCGCAGCGTCACCGCCGTCACCGCCAGCACCGACACCACGCCGCAGATCCTGAGCTTCGGCAACGCCGGCCTGCACAACCAGGGCGACTTTGCCGCCGACCCCGCGTTTGCCGAGAGCGACCGCATCACGCTGCTGGGCGCGCTGAACTGGAACCGCTACCGCCGCAACGGCAACACCCTGGTGCTGGAGCGCCCGTTCAGCGGCGACACCGCCGTGCTGGCACGCGACGTGATCGCACTGCGGGCACAGTACGGCCTGTCGGCCGATGCCGCCAACAGCACCACGCTGGAGAGCTGGCAGGACGCCTCAGGCGCGTTTGCCGTGTTGACCGCCGCCCAGCTGCCGCGGGTGCGCGCGCTGCGCCTGGGCATCGTCACACGCAGCACCCAGCGCGAAAAACCCAACGCCGATGGTGAATGCGAAGCCAGCCTGGCCAAGCCGCAGCTCTTTGGTGCCGATGTCGAACCCGACGTGGACGACTGGCAGTGTTACCGCTACCGGGTGGCCACCGTCGTCGTGCCCCTGCGCAACCTGGTCCTGGGGCAGAAGGAGTAGGCATGAAGAACCTCCACCGTCACCCGGGTGCCCGCCAGCAGGCGGGCGTGACCATGCTGGTCGTGCTGGTGCTGCTGTCGGTGATGCTGCTGGGTGGCATGGCGCTGGCCAAGCTCACCGAAGTGGGCACGCTGGCCAGTGGCAACACCGCCTACCGCGAGGCTTCCATCCAGGCCTCGGAGGTGGGGCTGAACACCGTGTTCCAGCGCATCCGCGATGAGATCGCCAACGAAGAGGCCGACCAGGCCGGCTGGTACTGGGCCACGGCCCAGGACACCGACGCCAAGGGCATGCCCGAGGTCGATTTTGACGAGGCCCCGACGGTCACCGTCGGGGCCTACACCGTGGCCTACGTGGCCGAGCGCATGTGCGACACCACGCCCGTGACCAACCCGCTGCGCCAGTGCCTGATCAAGCTGGAGCCGGACCCGTTTGCCAGCCAGCAGTCCGACCCCGACAAGCTGGAATCGCCCAACTCGCGCCAGTTCCGCGTGACCATCCGTGTCACCGGCCCGAAGGACACCCGCACCTGGGTGCAATCGCTGATCACCAAGGGCTGACACCATGAAAGCCAAGCTTCAATCCGGCATTGCCGTCACCGCCCTGGCCGGCCTGCTGACGGGCCCGGCCGCCCAGGCCACCGACGTGGCCGAACTGCCGTTGAAGGCCTCGGTGCTGGCCAAGCCGACCGTGATCTTCGGCATGGACGACTCCGGCTCCATGGACTGGGAGGTGCTGCTCGACACCAACTCCGGCCTGGTCTGGTGGAACGGCAGCACGGCCTGGGACAGCAGCACCGGCAAACCCCTGCGCAGCAGCAGCAAGGTGCCCTATGGTTACCTGTTCCCGGTGGGCACCAACACCGGTGGCCAGCTCTACAACTTCGACAACTACTACGGCCAGGCCGCGCCGCCGACCAACGAGTTTGCGTGGCTGCGCGCCAGCCACTTCAACCCGCTGTACTACGACAGCATGGTGACCTACGCGCCGTGGTCGCCGGCCTACGTGGACAACGACGGCGACAGCGACGACGACGGCAGCAAGATCACCTACGGCAACGCCAGCACCACGGCCACGGTGTCGCACCCGCTGTACAGCAGCGGCCCCACGCTGGCGGTGGGCAGCAACTGGACGTCCAGCAACAGCCTGTTCGACGACTACGGCTACATGTTCTACGTGCAGGGTGGCATGAAGCTGCCCATCGGCACCTACGTGCTGGCCTCCAGCACCAGCAGTGGCGCCTGCCGCGCCACCGGCTCGGGCAAGTCCGCCACCTGGGTCTGGCGCACGCTGACGGCCGAGGTCACGGTGGGCGCCGACTACGCCTGCTGGGCCGCCATCCCGTATTTTCCGGCCACCTTCTGGCACGCCGAGAGCTGCACCGTGGGCGCCGACTGCGTCACCGGGCCCGATGGCAGCACCAAGCTCAAACGCTATGAGATCAAGAGCGGAGGCACGTTCCCCTCGGGGCGCAGCCACGCCAACGAGCTGCAGAACTTCGCGAACTGGTTCAGCTATTTCCGCAAGCGCAAGCTGATGCTGGCCGGCTCGATGGGTGAGGTGCTGGAGGGCCTGACCGGCCTGCGCCTGGGCGTGGTGCCGTTCAACAACTACACCACGGTGAAGATGTACGACACCGACAAGACCGCCGACAAGGACAACGGTCTGGCGGTGTCGGGCCTGTTCTACCGCAACGGCCTGACGGCCAACGGCACACCCACGCATGCCACGGTGAAACACATCGCCAGCCAGTTCGAGGGCAACACCAACGTCGTCAAGTACGCATGCCAGCGCAACAGCATGTTCATCGTGACGGACGGTTTTTCCAACACCACCAGCATCGAGGTGCCGGCCTACACCGCCGACACCTACGGCGCCACCACGCCCTACACCACCACGCCCACCGGCTCGCTGGCCGACCTGGCGCTGGCGTATTACACCAACCGCCTGCGGGCCGGTGACAGCACCATGCCGGCAGGCAAGGTGCCGCCCAGCTCGTCGGACAGCCCGAACGCCGACAAGAACCCCGACCTGCACATCAACACCTACGCCATCTCGCTGGGGGTGCGCGGCTCCTTGTGGCCCAACACGGTGGACCCGTTTGCCACGGCGCCCACCTGGCCCACGCCGGTGGCCGACGACCCGTCAATGATCGACGACCAGTGGCACGCCACGATCAACGGCCGCGGCCTGATGTTCCTGGCGTCCAACCCCACCGAGACGGCCACCGGCATCCAGAAGGTGCTGGACGACATCATCAGCCAGACCGGTGCCCAGGGCGGCGTGGCGGTGAGCACGGTGAACCTGTCACGCGGTGACAGCCGGGCCTACTTCGGCACCTACGACCCGGCCGGCTGGCGCGGCGACCTCGCGGCCTACCCCATCGACCCTGCCACCGGCGTCGTGAGTGCGGGCGCCAGCGACAAGATCTGGTCGGCGTCCGACAAGTTGACGGCACGCGACTGGACCACCCGCATCATCGGCACCGCCAGTGCCACGGCCGGCGTGGCGTTCACGGCCACCAACGTGGCCGACGCAGTGAACCCGTCCGACGTGTACGGCGCCGATGCCGACGTCATCAACTACCTGCGCGGCGACCGCAGCAAGGAAGGCACCGACTTCCGCAAGCGCCTGTCGCTGATGGGCGCGGTCATCAACTCCGAGCCGGCGGTGCAGCGGTCCGCCAACGTGGTCTACGTGCAGTCGGGCGAAGGCATGCTGCACGCCATCGACACCGCGGCCGAGTCCGCCGGCGCCGAGCTCTGGGCCTTTGTGCCGCGCAAGGTGCTGGCCCGCATCGGCCAGACCGTGGAACGGGGTTATGTGTTTTCGACCCAGCTCGACGGCTCGCCCACCGTGGGCACCTATGGCGGAGGCTCGTTGCTGGTGGCCGGCCTCGGTGCCGCCGGCAACGGCTACTACGCCCTGGACGTGAGCAGCCCGCGCGGCCTGAACGAAGCTGGGCTGGCCGGCAAGTACAAGTGGGAGTTCCCGGGCGCCAGCGACAGCAGCACGGCCGCCAAGGTGGGCCAGGCGCTGGGCCGCCCCATCGTCGTGAAAACGGCCAACGACGGCTACGTGGTGTTGTTGACCTCCGGCTACAACAGCACGGCCGACGGCCACGGCCGGCTGTGGATGGTGAACGCCAGCACCGGTGAGACGATCCACGAGTTCGACACCGGCGCCGGCGACCTGAGCACGGAAGGTGGCCTGGCCCAGGTGTCGGCCTTCCTGGGAGACGATGGCAACGTGCGTTACGTCTACGGCGGTGATCTGCTGGGCAATGTCTGGCGCTTCGACCTGCAGGACAAAGGCACGCCGCACCAGCTGGCCATGCTGAAAAGCAGCACCGGCGTGGCGCAGCCCGTGACGGCCGCACCCGAGCTGATCAAGGTGGACGACAAACGTGTGGTGCTGATCGGCACCGGCCGCCTGCTGGACATCGGCGACTTCGGCAACACCGGCGTGCAGACCTTCTACGCCATTGCCGACGGCAGCGCGCTGAGCGATGTCCGCAGCAGCCTGGTGCAGCAGACCTACACCCCCAGCAGCGACACCATCAGCCAGAACCCGGTGAACTGGTCCACCGACCGCGGCTGGTATGTCGATCTGCCGGCCGGCCAGCAGGCCAACACCCCACCGACCGCTGCCTACGGTGCCGTGGCCTTCACCACCAACACGGCCGGTGGCACCGATTGCTCCGCAAGCTCGCGGCTGTATGTGCTGGATGTGCAGACCGGTGGGGCTTTTGCGGGTGCCGACTTCGTGTCCAGCGAGATCTCCAGCACCGCCAACTCCTCGGGCGTGACGGCGCTGCTGACCTCCAACGGCAAGATCGTCGGTTCGGGCCAGGACACCGACGGCAAACCTTGGGAGAAGGAGTTCGTCAAGGGCGCGAAGATCGACCCGGCCAAGAACTCCTGGCGCGAGATTCGACGCTGATGGAGCCCCTCGCCTACGGGGTACCGCAGGCGATCCCCCGAGGGAATGCGTGCCGGCTTGGGGCGGCCCGGCGCTCGGCCCGCTGGTCAGTCGGGCGGCGGCAGCAGATGGTTGTCGTCGTCCCAGCCCACCAGCGTCAGGCCCTGGCCGTTGTAGAGCAGCCGGTTCAGCGTGGCATTGGCCATGCGCCAGCTGCGTGGTGCGTCCAGCGGCACATGGGTGGCGGCGCGGTACAGGCTGTCCAGCACGCCGCCATGCGCCACCAGCGCGATGCTGCCGCCCGGGTGCAGGGCCGCCAGCCGCAACGTGGCGCCCAGGCAGCGGGCGTGGAAGTCAACCAGGTTCTCGCCGCCGGCCGGGGCAAAACCCGGCTCGCGCTGCCGCCAGCGGCGGGCGTCGTCGGGCCAGCGGGCTTCCAGCTCGGCATGGGTCAGGCCCTCGAAACAACCAAAACCCCGCTCGCGCAGCGCCGGTTCAGCCTGCAGCGGGGCGCCGGTGGCCGTGGCCACGGCCTGCGCCGTGTGCCAGGCGCGTTGCAGGTCGCTGCTGTAGACGGCGTCCAGCGCCTCGCCCTGCAGCGCCTGGTGCAGGCACGCCGCCTGCCAGCGGCCGGCGGCGTTGAGCGGGATGTCGGTGTGGCCTTGCAGCCGGGTCTGCACGTTCCAGTCGGTTTCACCGTGCCGCACCAGCAGCACACGCGTGGCCTGGTCCGCCGTCACGGGTTCTGGGCCAGGCGCGCGTTCAGTGTGTAGGTGCCGGAAAACGTGGCCGCACCGAGCACCCGCCCGGCCAGCGCCGCCCGCACATCGGCGCCGCTGAACACACCGTCCACCGGCAGCCGCGCCACCGACACCGCGTAGAGCGTGAACACGTAGTGGTGCACCAGTGAATCGTTGAACGGCGGGAATGGGCCGTCGTAGCCGAAGTATTGGCCGGCCATCTGCGCATCACCGGCAAACCAGCCGGTGTAATCGTTCAGGCCCTGGCGCGCGCCGTTCAGGCTGGCCGGGCCGGGTTTGCCGCGGGGCGTGAAACCGCGGCTGAACTCGCCTTCGGCGATCACCGTCGGCCGCGGTGGCAGGTCGATCAGCAGCCAGTGGAAGAAGTCCACCCGCGGCAGGTCCACCGGCACCTCGCGGCCGGGCTGGTTGACGTCGTCGGGCCGGCTGGGCACGTCGAAATCGTGGCAGACCAGCACCATCGAGGCCGTGCCCTCGGGCAGCTCGCGCCAGGCCAGGTGCGGGTTCAGGTTGTCGGAGAACCCGACGCTGCCGTCTTCGGCCAGGCGGCCGGCGGCAAAACGGGCAGGGATGCGGTCCCCGTTGGTCCAGCTGTCGCTCCACAGTTCCATTGATCGTCCCGTCCTCGTGTTCGTCAGACGCCCCAGACCACGGGTTCGCCGGCGGCCTGGGCGCGGCGGAACATCTCCACCACCGGCCACACACGCTGGCGCAGGCCCACCGAGGCCGGTTTGCTTTCGGCTTGATCGTCGGCCGGGGTTTCGGCCGGGCTCTCGGCACTCGCCACCGCGGCTTGCAGCCGTGCGATGGCGTCGGGCAGGGCCGCTGCCTCGACGATGCCTTGTGCGCTGGGCTCGCGGCCGAGCAGGCGCAACAACTCGTCGCCGTTGGCGCCGAGCATCACCACATCACCGGTGGCAGCACTTCGGAAGCGGTAGAGCATGGGCGTGGGCGGGGCAAGGCGTCGAATCGTCGATTGTGCGCCACGGCCCGGCCGCGGACCGCCTCAGCCCGGGGGCAGCAATCGTTCGAAGCTCACCGCGTCCATCGCCGGTGCGTACAACCAGCCCTGGAACTGGTGGCAGCCGATGGCCTGCAGAAAGGCGCGTTGTGGCTCGGTTTCCACGCCTTCGGCGATCACCTGCATGCCCAGCGCGAGCGCCATCTGCACGATGGCGCGCACGATGCCGGCGTCGCTGGTGTCGGCCGGCAGGCCCTGGATGAAGCTGCGGTCGATCTTCAACTTGCCGATCGGAAAACGTTTCAGGTAGGCCAGGCTGGAGTAGCCGGTGCCGAAGTCGTCGATCGACAGCCGCACGCCCAGCCGTGCCAGCGCCTGCAGGCGTTGCAGGGCTTCGTCGGCATCACGCACCAGGATGGATTCGGTCAGCTCCAGCTCCAGCCAGCGCGGCGCCAGCTGGTGTTCCTGCAGCACGGCGGCCACACGGTCCACAAACCCCGGCTGCCGGAACTGCAATGCCGAGACGTTGACGGCCACCGGCATCGGCCGGCCGGCCGCCGCCCAGGCCGCGGCCTGGCGTGCGGCCTGCGCCAGCACCCAATCGCCGATGGCGACGATGAAGCCGCTGTCCTCGGCCACCGGGATGAAACGCAGCGGCGAGACCTCGCCCAGCGCCGGGTCGCGCCAGCGGATCAAGGCCTCGGCGCCGATCACCAGGCCGGTGGTCAGGTCCACCTGCGGCTGGTAGTGCAGGCGGAAGCGCTGGCTGGCCAGGGCCTGCCGCATCGCGTGGTCCAGCTGCATGTGCGAGCGCAGGTCCACCCCGGCGTGCTGCTGGTGGAAACGCAGGCTGTTGCTGCCGGCCTGTTTGGCCTGGCGCATCGCGCCTTCGGCGTGGCGCAACAACTCGTCGGCGCTGCGGCCATGGCCGGGCGCGAGTGCAATGCCCACGCTGCAGGTCAGCGTGAAGGGCACACCGTCGAACTGCCAGGGCTGGGCCACGGCGCCCAGCACACGTTCGGCCGCGGCCTCGGCGGCCGCGGCGTCGACATGGCGCAGCAGCAGCGCAAACTGGTCGCCCCCGATGCGCGCCACGGCATCGCCCTGGCGCAGCATGCGGCGCAGCCGGTCGGCCACCTCGCGCAGCGCGCGGTCGCCCACCTCGTGGCCCAGGCTGTCGTTGACGTGGCGGAAGCGGTCCAGGTCCAGCACCAGCAGCGCAAAGGCGTCGCCATCGTGCTGCAGCATGCCCGCCGTTTCTTCCACCTGTTCGGCCAGGCGGCGGCGGTTGGGCAGGCCGGTCAGGTCGTCGGTGCGGGCCAGGGTTTCCAGCTGCTGGTCGGCGGCCAGGCGCTCACTGAGGTCGCGGAAGGACCACACGCGGCCCAGCGGCCGGCCGCGGCTCCACAGCGGGCGCGCCACACGTTCCAGCACCTGGCCGGAGAGCAGCGTCAGGCGTTCGGTCGAGGCCACCAGGGTGGATTCCTGCAGGCTGTCCAGGCGCCGCTGGTAGGCCTGCGGGTCCTGCACCAGGCGCCGCATCCAGTCCTGCACGGCCGCGTGGTGGTGCTGGCTCAGCAGGTCCTCGGGCATCGCCCAGAGCTGGGCGAAGCGGCGGTTGAAGGCGCGCACACGGCCGCCCAGGTCGGTGACGAGGATGCCGTCGGCGGTGGACTCCAGCGTGGCCTGCAACTCGGCCACCGCATCTTCCTGTGCCGCCACAGCCGCCTGCCAGCCGCTGATGTCCAGCAGCGTGACCAGACAGTGGGTGGCCGTGCGCGCGCCCGGCGCCACCAGTGGCTGGATGGCGCGTCGCATCTGCAGCGTCTGGCCATCGGGCGCCAGCAGCACGGTGTCCGACAGCAAGTGGCCGGCCGTGCCGTGGGCGGCTTCGTCCCAGTAGGCCTGGTCTTCCAGCGTGCCCAGCAGCTGGTCGGCCGGCGTGGCGCGCAGCGTGGCATCGTCCAGGCCGAGCAGCTGCGCGGCGGCGGCGTTGCTGGTCACCACCCGCAGCGCCGGCAGCGCCACGACCCAGGCGGCGTCGGGCAGCGCCTGCACCAGGGCTCGCCAGGCGGCCACGGCCGGGTCTTCAGCGCGCGCCACCGCCAGCCGGGTGGGTTGGGGCACGGCGCTCACCGGTCGGGTTCGGCCGGTGTCAGCGGCTCGAAGAAATACGCCACGCGCGGGCGCGGTGCCAGGTAGGCCAGTGCCGCCGGCGGCAGCTTGGCCGGGGCCAGGCTGCGCCGGATGCCCAGGTTCGGCTGCTGCTCGAGCTCGACGAACAAGGCTTCGTCGGCTGGCACCTTGGGGTCGTGCACCAGCACCCGGGGTTTGAGCGGCCGGCTGGAATTGACGGCCGTGACCAGCGCAAAGCGGTCGTCGGTCAGCTGCACCAGCGAGCCCGCCGGGTACACACCCATCATGCGGATGAAGCTGTTCAGCAGCGTGCTGTCGAAGCGGTTGCGGCTTTGTGCGAACAGCAGCGACACGGCCTCGTGCGGCGTCAGTGCCCGCGCCAGCACGGCCGGGTTGCACAGGTTGTCGTAGCGGTTGACGATGGCGACGATGCGCGCCGCCAGCGTGGTGCGGTCGGCGTTCAGGCGCAGCGGGAAACCGCTGCCGTCGGCATGTTCGTGGTGTTGCGCCAGCACCGCCAGTGCACCGGTGCTCAGCCCCATGCGGCGGCCCAGCTGCACGCCCTGGTTGACGTGGTCGCGGTAGGCGTTGGTCTCGGCCGACGAGAACGATTCGTCCAGGTGGCGCACCCGGTCGGGCAGTTCCAGCTTGCCCACGTCGTGCAGCATCGAGCCCACGCCCAGGTCCATCAGGTCGTTGTCGTCCAGGCCCACGCTGCGCCCCATCAGCAGCGCGATCACGGCCACGTTCAGGCCATGCGCGGCGGCACGGTCGCCGGTCTGGGTGTTCATCAGCCGGATGCAGACCTCGCCGTCCACCAGCAGCTGGTCCACCAGCTTGCGCGACAGGGCTTCGGTGTCTTCACGCGCCTGCGCGGGTGCGTTGCGGGCCTGGCGGCCGACGTCGCGCAGGGCCTGGCCGGCCTCGGCGCATTGGCGTTCCAGCTGCAGGGCGTTGGCGCGCTGCGCCGCCAGGGCTTCCCGGCGCGCCTGTGCGGCCTGGGCCTGCGGGTCGGCCGCCACGGCCGGCCCGGCGTGTGCGCCGGTTTGATCGGTCGGCAGCTCGCTTTTTTCCGGCACCCAGCGCACCTGTTGCAGACCGAGCTGGCGGATGGTGTCGATCTGGTCCGGCGACACGATCCGGAAGCTCGACAGCGCAAACGGATGCCGCATCCACCCCAGGTCGAGGTGCACGAACATGCCGACACGCAGGTCGGAGACGGGGACGGTGGCGCTCATTTCAGGCCTCCCGCCGAGCCGTCTCAAGGGCGGCCTGCGCCCCCTCGGGGGGCAGCGAACGAAGTGAGCGTGGGGGGTTCATTTCGAGGCAATGCTCCGTGCGACCGGACGGCCGCACACGTCAGTGACTTCGGCATCGGCGCGCCAGACTTGACCCCGGGCCGGCGCTGTCGTCCCCTTGCAGCCGTAAAGTCGCGTATCGAAAGGAAACCGTGATGACCCTGAACGCCTTCATCTGTGACGCCCTGCGCACCCCGTTTGGCCGCTATGGCGGCGCCTTGTCGTCGGTGCGCGCTGACGACCTGGGCGCCGTGCCCATCCGCGCGCTGTTGCAGCGCCACCCGGGGCTGGACTGGGAAGCCGTGGCCGACGTGCTCTACGGCTGCGCCAACCAGGCCGGCGAGGACAACCGCAACGTGGCCCGCATGAGCGCGCTGCTGGCCGGCCTGCCGCTGGCCGTGCCCGGCGCCACCATCAACCGGCTGTGCGGCTCCGGGCTGGATGCCGTGGGCTCGGCGGCGCGCGCCATCCGCGCCGGCGAAGCCGAGTTGATGATCGCGGGCGGCGTGGAGAGCATGAGCCGCGCGCCGTTTGTGATGCCCAAGGCCGAGAGCGCCTTCAGCCGCAGCAACGCGGTCTACGACACCACCATCGGCTGGCGCTTCGTCAACAAGCTGATGAAGGAGCAGTACGGCGTCGATTCCATGCCGGAGACGGCGGAAAACGTGGCCACCGACTTCGGCATCGAACGCGCCGCGCAGGACCGCATGGCCCTGGCCAGCCAGATGAAGGCCGTGGCGGCGCAGAAGGCGGGCTTTTTCGACAGCGAGATCGTGCCGGTGACGATCCCGCAGAAAAAAGGCGAGGCGCTGGTGGTGAAGCAGGACGAACACCCGCGCGAAACCAGCCTCGAATCACTCGCCAAGCTCAAGGGTGTGGTGCGGCCCGACGGCAGCGTGACGGCCGGCAACGCCAGCGGCGTGAACGACGGTGCCTGTGCGCTGCTGCTGGCCAGCGAAGCCGCTGCCGCGCGCCACGGCCTGACGCCGCGTGCCCGCGTGGTGGGCATGGCCACGGCCGGCGTGGCGCCGCGCATCATGGGCATGGGCCCGGCACCGGCCACACGCAAGGTGCTGGCGCTCACCGGCCTGAGCCTGGCGCAGATGGACGTGATCGAGCTCAACGAAGCCTTCGCCGCCCAAGGCCTGGCCGTGCTGCGCGACCTGGGCCTGGCCGACGACGACGCACGTGTCAACGCCAACGGCGGCGCCATCGCGCTGGGCCACCCGCTGGGCGCCAGCGGCGCACGCCTGGCCACCACGGCGGTGAACCAGTTGCACCGCAGCGGTGGGCGTTATGCGCTGTGCACCATGTGCATCGGCGTGGGCCAGGGCATCGCGATGGTGCTGGAGCGGGTCTGACCGAAGACGCCTGACCCGTCAAAAGTGCAAGTCTTGCCCGTGATTCATCCTTGAACCGGCGCCGGTGTCGCCCGACACTTGCGCCACATCAAGGAGACACCCCATGCGCACCCCTGTTGCCATCATCGGCGCCGGCCCCTCAGGCCTGCTGCTCGGCCAGCTCTTGCACACCTACGGCGTGGACAACGTCGTCATCGAACAGCGCAGCGCCGATTACGTGCTGGGCCGCATCCGCGCCGGTGTGCTGGAGCAGGTGACGGTGGACCTGCTGCACGAAGCCGGCGTCGGCCAGCGCGTGCAAGCCGAGGGCTTGCTGGACGACCACTTCGTGATCGCCTTCAACGGGCAGGTGCACAACATCGATCTGCTGGCCCGCACCGGCAAGCGGGTCACCGTCTACGGCCAGACCGAGGTGACCCGCGACCTGATGAACGCGCGTGCCGCCGCCGGCCTGAGCACCGTCTACGAAGCCGACGACGTGGCGTTGCACGGCTTCGACGGCAGCAGCCCGTACGTCACCTGGCGCAAGGACGGCGTCGAACAACGGCTGGACTGCGACTGGATCGCCGGCTGTGACGGTTACCACGGCGTCAGCCGCGCCAGCGTGCCGGCCGACAAGATCCAGACCTTCGAGAAGGTCTACCCCTTCGGCTGGCTGGGCATCCTGGCCGACGTGCCGCCGATCTCGCACGAGATCGTCTACGCCAACCACGAGCGCGGTTTTGCGCTGGCCAGCCTGCGCAGCCCCACCCGCAGCCGCTACTACGTGCAGTGTTCGCTGCAGGACCAGGTGTCGGACTGGTCGGACGACGCTTTCTGGGCCGAGTTTGCAGCCCGGCTGCCCGCCGCGCTGGCGGACAAGATCACGACTGGCCCGTCCATCGAAAAGAGCATCGCGCCGCTGCGCAGCTTCGTCGCCGAGCCGATGCGCTTCGGGCGCCTGTTCCTGGCGGGTGATTCGGCGCACATCGTGCCGCCCACCGGCGCCAAGGGCCTGAACCTGGCCGCGGGCGACGTGGGCCTGCTGTCACGCGCGCTGGCCGAGTTCTACAAGGAAAAGAGCAGCGCCGCGCTGGACGACTACTCGCGCCGCGCGCTCGCCCGCGTGTGGAAGGCCGAGCGTTTTTCGTGGTGGTTCACGACCATGATGCACCGCTTCCCGGAGAACGGCGCGTTTGGTGCGCGCATGCAGATCGCCGAGCTGGACTACCTGATGAGCAGCGAAGCGATGCAGACGGCGGTGGCTGAAAACTACGTGGGCCTGCCGCTCTAGCGCAAACCCCGCTGGCGGCGCAGGGGCTGTCGGGGCATGCTATCGGGGTTGAATTTCGACTTCCCCCAAGGACTGCCCTCGTCATGAAAAAGACCTTCACATTCGCCACCCATGCGGCCGTCGGCGCGCTCGCGCTGGCCGCCCACCTGTCCGCCGCGGCCCAGCAGGGCCCGGTCAAGGTCGGCCTGATGCTGCCGGCCACCGGCACCTTCGCCGCCCTGGGCGACATGATCGAAAAGGGCTTCAAGCTCGCGATCGACGAACAAGGCGGCAAACTCGCCGGCCGCGACATCCAGTACTTCAAGGTCGACGACGAGAGCGACCCGTCCAAGGCCACGGACAACGTCAACAAGCTGATCAAGCGCGACCAGGTCGACGTGATCATCGGCACCGTGCACTCCGGCGTCGCGATGGGCATGGCCAAGGCCGCCAAGGACAGCAACACGCTGCTGATCGTGCCCAACGCGGGTGCCGATGCCGTCACCGGCCCGATGTGCGCGCCCAACATCTTCCGCTCCAGCTTCAGCAACTGGCAGCCGGGTTATGCCACCGGCATCGTCGCGGCCCAGAAGGGCTACAAGAAGGCGATGACCATCACCTGGAACTACGCCGCCGGCTCGGAGACGGTCAAGGGCTTCAAGGAGGCCTTCGAGAAAGGCGGCGGCAAGGTCAGCAAGGAGCTGAACCTGCCCTTCCCCAACGTCGAGTTCCAGGCCCTGCTGACGCAGATCGCGGCGGAGAAACCCGACGTGGTATTTGCCTTCTTCGCGGGCGGCGGTGCCGTCAAGTTCGTGAAGGACTACGACGCTGCTGGCCTGAAGAAAACCGTGCCGCTGATGGGCTCGGGTTTCCTGACCGACGGCACGCTGGAGGCGCAGGGCGCGTCGGCCCAGGGCCTGATCACGGCGCTGCACTACGGCGACGAGATCAACACGCCGCGCAACACCGCGTTCCGCAACAAGTTTGCCGTCACCTACAAGGCCAACCCGGACGTCTACGCGCTGCAGGGCTACGACGCTGCGCAGATGCTGCTGGCCGGTGCCAATGCCGTGAAGGGCGACGTGACCGGCAAACGTGATGCGCTGATCGCCGCGATGCGCAAGGTGCAGATCGACAGCCCGCGCGGCAAGTTCACGCTCAGCCCGCAGCACAACCCGACCCAGGACTTCTACATCCGCGAGGTCAAGGGCAACTACAACGTCGTCACCGGCGTGGCCGTCAAGGCCCTGGCCGACCCGGGCCGCGGCTGCAAGATGTGAGGCACGGGCCTGGTCACACCAGTGGTGCGGCCAGGCCTTCGGTGTCGATGACCTGCTGCACCGCGGGCCTGGCCAGCAAACGCTGCAGGTAGGGCCCGATGTGCGGCAGCGTGCGCGCCGGGCGCTGCATGCCACGGGTCCAGCGGCACAGCATGAAGGTGTAGGGGTCCAGCGCGCTGAACTGCGCGCCGCCCATCCACGGGTGCTCTGACAGCCGCTGCTCGATCTGGTCGAACAGCGTGTTCAGCTTGGCCTCCACCTGGGCCTTCACCTCGGCGGCACCCGCCGTGTTGCCCGGCGCCACCAGGCGGTCGGTGTAGAAGTAGTGCGGCATCAGCGCCTGCACACTGCCCGAGAGCCACATCAGCCACTTGTAGAACTCCGCCCGCTCCGGTGTGCCCACCGCTGGCGCCAGGCTGGCCTGCGGGTGGGTGTCCAGCAGGTGCAGCACGATGGCGGCGGTTTCGTACAGCACCAGGTCGCCGTCCTGCAGCACGGGGATCAGGCCGTTGGGGTTGAGCTTCAGGTAGGCCGGCGACTTGTGCGCGTTGGCGGCGCGGTCCACCAGCTGCAGCTTGAAAGGCACGCCCAGCTCGCGCAGCAGCAGGTGCGGCGTCATGCTGGCGTTGCCGGGGTGGTAGTGCAGGGTCAGGGCCATGGTGAACAATCCCGGTGGTGTCTGGTCCTGGAACGATACCGCCATGAGCCTCTACAGCGCCCGCATCCTCTGGCAACGTGGTGAGCAGGTCTTCACCGACCGCCGCTACAGCCGCGCCCACCGGCTGCAGTTCGATGGGGGCACCGAGGTCCCGGGTTCGTCGTCGCCCCAGGTGGTGCCGCTGCCGTACTCCGACGCCGCCGCGGTGGACCCGGAAGAGATGTTTGTCGCCAGCCTGTCCAGCTGCCACATGCTGTGGTTCCTGGACCTGGCCTGCCGCGCCGGCTGGTGTGTGGACCACTACGACGACGATGCGCAGGGCGTGATGGCCAAGGATGCCCAGGGCCGACTGGCGATGACCCAGGTCACGCTGCAACCGGCGGTGGCCTTCGGTGGCGAACGCCGGCCCGACGCGGCCGAGATCGACCGCCTGCACCACGCGGCGCACGAGGCCTGTTTCATCGCCAACTCCGTGCGCACCGAGCTGCGGGTGGTGCCGCGCGGCTGATCATTTCCCCTTCAGGTTGTCAAAGATGACTGTGTGGTTCAATCTGAAACCATGCAGTCAGGCACCCGCTTCCCCTCCACGCCGGACGCCGCCCGGGCCCGGCTGGCCGCCGTGCGGCCCACCGCTTATGCGCAGAGCCGGAATGCGCTGGACGGCGCCGCCACCCAGCTGTCGCCCTACATCACGCACGGCCTGCTGAGCCTGCCCGAGGTGCTGCGCGGTGTGCTGGCGCAGGGCCCGCTGCCGGTGCAGCACCGGTTCGTGGCGGAGCTCGGCTGGCGCGCCTGGTTCCAGCAGGCCTGGGCAGACCGCGGCGACGGCATCCTGCAGTCCTGGCACGCCGGGCCGCGGCCCGAGGCCGCCTACACCCGCGAGATGCCGGCCGACGTGCGCGAGGCAAGGACCGGCCTGCCCGTGGTGGACCGCGCCGTGCAGCAGCTGTACGCCACCGGCTGGCTGCACAACCATGCGCGGCTGTGGCTGGCCAGCTACCTGGTGCACGGGCGCGGCGTGCACTGGCGCACCGGTGCCGACTGGCTCTACGGCCACCTGCTGGACGGCGACCTGGCCAGCAACCACCTCAGCTGGCAATGGGTGGCCGGCACCGCGAGTGCCAAGCCCTACCTGTTCAACGCCGACAACGTCGCGCGCTACGCGCCGCCCGATTGGCACAGCCCGGGCAGCGTGATCGACACCGACTACGACACCTTGGCCCGGCGCGCCGCGGGCACGCCGTTCAAGGCGCCGCTGCCCACGCCGCCGGGTGCCGACGAACCGCGCTGCAGCGGCACGCCGCCTGCCGCCCTCGGCGCGGGACCGACCACCGCGCTGGGCGCGGTGGCACCCGACGCCGCCGCCGTTCATGGCCGCGAGGTCTGGCTGGTGCACCCCTGGTCGCTGGGCGCGCTGCCCGACGACCTGCCGCCGCAGACCCTGGTGATCGGTCTGCTGGTGGACGACTTCCACCGCGCCTGGCCCTGGAGCCCGGCGCGCTGGGCCTTTGTCGGCGAGCGCCTGGCCGCGCTGGCGCCGCTGCGCTGGCATGGCACGGCCGATCAGATCGGCCGCGCGCTGGCCTCCGCCCGCTGTGTCTGCACCGTCGACAACCCGCACATCGGGCGCTGGTTGGGGCGCTGGGCCGAGGCCTTGCCGGCGCCAGCCCTGTTCCCACCTGTGGCGCGGCGCTGCGATTCTTTTTCGCAGTGGTGGACCCGCAGCATCCGCGGCCTGCACGATGCCGGCGAGCTGCTGGCGGCGCTGGAGTCCCAGCGGTGAACGCACCCGACACGACCGCGACCGACGTGCCGCTGCCCGCACCCTTGACCGTGCTCTACGACGGCGCCTGCCCGCTGTGCCGGCGCGAGATCGCGCTTTACCAGGGCTTGCCGGCCAGCGCCAAGCTGTGTTTTGCCGATGTCAGCGACTCGGCCGTGCCCCTGCCGCCGGCCACCACCCGCGCGCAGCTGCTGGCGCGCTTCCATGTGCGCCACGCCGATGGCCGGCTGGAAAGCGGCGCCGCCGCCTTCGTGGCGCTGTGGCAGCGCCTGCCCGGCTGGCGCTGGCTGGCGGTCGCCGCGCGGCTGCCCGGTGTGCTGTGGTTGCTGGAGCGTGCCTACCGCGCCTTCCTGCCGCTGCGCCCGGCGCTGCAGGCATGGGCGCGGCGCTGGGAGGCCGGTTACCTGGCGCGTGAGCTGCGTTCCGACCATGCCGGCGAAACCGGCGCCGTGGCCATCTACGCCGGTGTGCTGGCCGTCGCGCGCGACCCCGCGCTGCGTGCCTTTGCGCAGCGCCACCAGGCCACCGAGGCGGACCACCTGCGGCGGGTGGAAGCCTGGCTGCCCGCCGACCACCGCAGCCGGCTGCTGCCCGCCTGGCGCCTGGCCGGCTGGCTGACGGGCGCGCTGCCGGCGCTGGCCGGGCCGCGCGCGGTGTACGCCACCATTGCCGCGGTCGAGACCTTCGTCGACCAGCACTACCAGCAGCAGATCGATCACTTGCTGGCCCACGCCGGCCCCGAGGGCCTGTTGCCGATGCTGCAAAGCTGCCAGGCCGACGAACAACACCACCGCGACGAAGCCGCCGCCAGCGCCGGCGCCTCGCCCGGCCTGGCGCTGCGCGCCTGGTGCCGCGTCGTCGGCACGGGCTCGGCCGCCGCCGTGGTGGCCGCCCGACGTTTTTAGGAAACCCATGAACAACATCGTCCTGATCACCGGTGCGAGTGGCGGCATCGGCCGTGAACTGGCCAGCCAGCTGCAAGCCCAGGGCCTGCGCGTGGTGGCCGTCGGCCGCGACGCGGCGCGCCTGGCCGAGGTGCCGGCCACGCTGCGCAGCGTGGCCGACACCACCACCCCGGAAGGTGCCGCCCAGGCCATCACCGCCTGCACCGAGGCCCTGGGCGCTGCGCCGTCGCGTCTGGCGCACTGCGTGGGCAGCACGCTGATCGCACCGCTGCACCGCACCCGTGCCGACGCCTACCGCGAGCTGATGCGCGTGAACCTGGACAGCGCGGTGTTCATGCTGCAGGCCTTCATCACCGGGCTGCAGGGCCAGCCCGGTGCGGCGGTGTTTGCCAGCTCGGTGGTGGCGCGCATCGGCGTGGCCAACCACGAGGCCATCGCCGCCGCCAAGGGCGGGGTCGAGGCCCTGGTGCGCAGTGCCGCGGCCACCTACGCGGCCCAGGGCCTGCGCGTCAACGCGGTGGCGCCCGGCATGACCGATTCGCCGATGACCAGCGGCATGTTGCGCCTGCCTGCGATGCGTGAGGGCGCCGGCCGCCAGTACCCGCTGGGCGGCGTGCAGACCGTGGCCCAGGTGGCCGATGTGATGGCCTTCCTGCTGCACGACGGCAGCGCCCGCATCACCGGCCAGGTGATCGCCGTGGACGGTGGTTTCACCACGGTGCGGCCCCTGGTCAAGTGATCCCGTTGTGAACACCGCGCTGGTCTGGTTCAAGCGTGACCTGCGGCTGCAGGACCACGGGCCGCTGGCCGAAGCGCAGCGCTTCGAGCGTGCGCTGGCCGTTTTCATCGTCGAGCCTGCCTGGCTGGCCAGTGCCGAGTGCGACCCTCAGCACGTGGCCTTCACGCTGGCCGCGCTGGCGCCGCTGCAGTCCGATCTGGCCGAGCGGGGTTTGCCACTCTTGGTGTGCACCGGCGAAGCCACCGCGGTGCTGCAGCAGCTGCAGGCACAACACGGCGTGACGCACCTGTTCAGCCACGAAGAAACCGGCCCCGGCTGGAGCTACACACGCGACCTGGCCGTGGCCGCCTGGTGCCGTGCGGCCGGTGTGGCCTGGACGGAATGGCCGCAAACCGGTGTGGTGCGGCGCCTGAAAGACCGGCGCGGCTGGGCCGGCCGCTGGGCGCAGCGCATGGACGCCCCGCTGCAGAGGCTGGAGGGTGGTTTCCGCGCGGTGCCCCGCCTTGCGCCGTCACCGCTGCCCACGCTGGCGGACCTGGGCTTGCAGCCATCGCGCCCGCTGCCACCGGCCGGTGAGGCCGCGGCCCACGTGGTGCTGGAAGACTTTGTCGACGGCCGCGCGCGTGGCTACCGGCGCGCCTTGTCCAGCCCGCTCACGGCGGAGCAGGGCTGCAGCCGGCTCAGCGCCCACCTGGCCTTTGGCACGCTGTCCATGCGCCAGGTGCACCAGGCCACCGAACACACCATCGCCACCACACCCGACCGCACGCTGGCCCACGGCCTGCGGGGTTTTGCCGGCCGGCTGCGCTGGCACTGCCACTTCATGCAGAAGCTCGAAGACGAGCCGGCCATCGAGTTCCGCAATTTCTCGCGCGTGCACGACGGCCAGCGCGACGAGACCGGTGTGGATGAAGCGCGCTTCCAGGCCTGGTGCGAAGGCCGCACCGGCTACCCGATGGTGGACGCCTGCATGCGCCAGCTGCGCACCACCGGCTGGCTGAACTTCCGCATGCGGGCGATGCTGGTCAGCTTCGCGGCCTACCACCTGTGGCTGCACTGGCGGCGGCCCGGGCAGTTCCTGGCGCGCCAGTTCCTGGATTTCGAGGCCGGCATCCACTGGCCGCAGATGCAGATGCAAAGCGGTACCACCGGCATCAACACATTGCGCATCTACTCGCCGCGCAAACAGGCGCTGGACCAGGACCCGGATGGCCTGTACCAGCGCCGCTGGCTGCCCGAGCTCGGCACCGCCGCCTACCCCGCACCCATCGTCGACGAACGCACCGCGCTGGCCGCCGCCAAGGAGCGCCTCTACGGCCTGCGCAGCCGGCCCGAGGCGCGGCAGGAGGCACAAACCATCCAGCACCAACACGGCTCGCGCAAGAGCGGCCTGCCACCCTCGGGCATGAAGCGATCACGCACACCAAAACCACCCGACGACCGCCAGCAGGAGCTGTTCTGATGCCCGGCTTCAAAGGCAACAAGGCCGCCTTGCCCAGCAAACCCTGCGTGGCCTGCGGCCGGCCGATGAGCTGGCGCCGGGCCTGGGCCAAGAACTGGGCCGAGCTGAAGTACTGTTCCGACGCCTGCAGAAAGAAGAAGCCGTGAGACACCTGGTCCTGATCCTGGGCGACCAGCTCAACCGCGACGCGAGTGCCTTCGACGGTTTCGACCCGGCGCAGGACGGGCTGTGGATGGCCGAGGTGACCGGCGAGTCGACCGACCCGCCCTCCAGCCAGTCCCGCAGCGCGATGTTCCTGGCCGCGATGCGGCACTTCGCTGCCGCGCTGCGCACCGAGGGCCTGCCGCTGGACTACACGCTGCTGGGCCAGGGCCTGCCCACGCTGGCCGCGGCGCTGGCCGACACACTGCAGCGCCTTCGCCCGCAGGCCCTGGTGCTCACCGCGCCCGGTGACTGGCGCGTGCTGCAGGCGCTGCGCGCCGTGGCCGCCGCCCACGGCCTGCCGCTGGACCTGCGCGACGACCGCCACTTCTACAGCACCGTGCGCGACTTCGCGGCCCACGCCAAGGGCCGCAAACAGCTGCGCATGGAATTTTTCTACCGCGAGATGCGGCGCCGCCACGCCGTCTTGATGGACGGCGACCAGCCCGCCGGCGGCGAATGGAACTACGACGCACAGAACCGCGAATCCTTCGGCAAGGCCGGCCCGCAGTATGTGCCGCCGCGTGTGGTCTTCGCGCCGGACGCCATCACCCAAGGCGCCATCGCCGATGTGCGCCAGCACCTGGCGCAGCTGCCCGGCCGGCTGGACAGTTTTGCCTGGCCCGTCACCCGCTTGCAGGCCCTGCAGGCGCTGGACCGCTTCATCACCGAGCGCCTGCCGCACTTCGGCCGCCACCAGGACGCGATGTGGGCCGGCGAGCCCTGGCTCTGGCACGCGCACCTGGCCGCGGCGCTGAACCTGAAGCTGCTGAACCCGCGCGAGGTGGTGGCCGCGGCCGAGGCTGCCTGGCGCGCCGGCCAGGCGCCGCTGCCGGCGGTGGAAGGTTTCATCCGCCAGATCCTGGGCTGGCGCGAGTACGTGCGTGGCATCTACTGGACGCAGATGCCGGATTACGCCGCGCGCAACGCACTCGACGCGCAGGCGCCGCTGCCGGACTTCTACTGGACCGGCGACACGCCGATGGCCTGCCTGCGCGACACCATCACGCAGACGCTGGACCACGGCTACGCGCACCACATCCAGCGCCTGATGGTCACCGGCCTCTATGCGCTGCTGCACGGTGTCGTGCCCCAGGCCGTGCACCACTGGTACCTGGCGGTCTACGTGGACGCGGTGGAGTGGGTCGAGCTGCCCAACACGCTGGGCATGAGCCAGTACGCCGACGGCGGTCTGATGGCCAGCAAACCCTATGTCGCCACCGGCCAGTACATCCAGCGCATGAGCAACCACTGCGCCGGTTGCCGCTTCAAGCCGGCGCAGCGTGTGGGGGACGAGGCCTGCCCCTTCACCACGCTGTACTGGGACTTCCTGGCCCGGCACCAGGTGATGCTCGCCCAGAACCCGCGCATGGCACTGCAGGTGAAAAACCTGGCCCGGCTGTCGGCCGAAGAGCGCGCGGCCATCACCGCGCGCGCGGCCCAGGTGCGGCGCGGCCTCTGAGCACCCTGTGACCGGGCCGGAGTCTCTTACGGTGAAGACGGTTTGATCGTCACGCCCGGCAAGCCGCCCCGCGGCCCGCGGTGCACGATGGGGCAGTTCAACACCACGGGCGTGAGCTCCAGCGCGACCGCACCGCTGTCGGCGGCCGCCAGCACCGCTTCTTCCGAGCGCAGGACCTGGGGTGTGCTGCCTGCGGCCCAGGTGACCTTGACCATCTGCCACAGCGGGCTGTAGGCCGGCTGCCGGCTGGCCCAGCCCACCGGCAGCGGTGCCGATGCAAAGACGCTGGGCTGCGTGAAGTTCGTGACCGCGTACACCTTGTCGACGGACGACGCGCGCCCCGGCAGAGGCGGGCCTGATGGCACGGCTGCCGCCAGCCGTGGCGCGAAGTTTGCGCCATTGGCCTCGGCGACATCGGCGTGCGACACATCGGTCGTGACGTAGAACACCGTCTCGCCCTCAAACTAGCCTGTTTGCAGCGGCAGCGTGGCCTGGCCTGGGGCAGGCGAAGGCGCTGGAGGCGTGCTGCTGCAACCGTTGAAGAGCAGCAGGGTCAGACAGACCGGTCCAAAAATTTGGCGCACAGGCAGGGCTCCAGAAGGGTTCGTTCAAACGTGTTCAGCCCACCAGCGGCAGTGCCAGACACAGGCGTGTACCGCCTTGTGGGGCGGGCAGCGGCTTCAGGCTGCCCCCGTGCAGCACCGCCACCCGCTGCGCGATGGCCAGGCCCAGGCCGCCGATGCCGCCGCTGCTGCGTTTGATCGGCGGGTCGCGCAGAGACAGGCCCTGGTCCAGGCGCTGGTGCAGTTCCGGCGGCAGGCCAGGCCCGGTGTCTTCCACCACCACCTCGGCCTGCAGCCCGGCCCGCCGCAGGCTGACACGCACGGGCTGGCGGCCCGGGGCGTGGCGCAGCGCGTTGTCGATCAGGTTGGTCAGGGCCCGTTCGATGAGTTGCAGGTCACCGTCCAGTTCCAGGCGGCCGGGTGGCACGCCGTGCAGTTCCACCGGCGGCCGTGTGTCGTGGCGCTCGAACTTCTGCACCGCATCGGTGACCACCTCGTCCAGGCTGAAGCGCTCGCGGTGCAGCACCTGCTCGGTGGATTGCAGCGCGGCCAGCTCGAACAACTGCTGCGACAGGCGGCTCAGCTTGCGGCTCTGGGCCAGGGCGGTCTGCAACACGGCGTTGCGCCGGCCGGTGTCGGCCCAGGTGTCGCCGGCCAGTGCCTCCAGGTGGCCGTGCAGGGCCGTCAGCGGCGTGCGCAGATCGTGCGCCACGCTGGCCATCATCTCGCGGTGGTCGGCCACGCGGCGCTGCTCGCGCTCGGCCTGCAGCGCAATGCGCCGGGTCATGCCGGAGAAGGCCTGGCCGATGGCCTGAACTTCGTCGTGCACGGGGCCCGGCGGCGGGACAGCACTCGGCTCCACGGGGTCCGGGGGCATTTCACGCAGGCTGAAGCTGTGCATGCGCTGCGCCAGTTGCTGCAGCGGCCGGCTCAGGTGACGGAACGTGAACAGCCCGACGCACAGCGTCACCAGCAGGCCGATGCCGGCGGCCCCGGCCGCACCCTGCCACAGGCGCGCTGGCCCGATCTGCGCTGCGGCCTCGGCACGCGCCGGGCTGTCGAGCACCACGTACAGGTATCCCGGTGGTTGCGTGTCTCCGGCGCGCACCGGGAACATGGCGGCACTGAAGATGCGCGGCACGCCGGAGCCCATCGGGTCGGTGCCGCGCAGCGGCAAGGGCGCGCCCGCCAGGAAGGCCCGAACCGCCGCCAGGTCCACCTGGGGCTGCTGCACCATGCCCGGTTCGCCGATGTAGTGCTGCACATGCCCAGCGGCGTCCAGCAGGTAGACCTGCACACCCGGGTTCACCGTCATCAGCATGGCCAGCAGGGCGCTGCGTGACGCACGCTCGGCCTCGTCGCGGTTGTCTGATGTGATCTCGGGCCAATGCGCCACGATGTGCCCGGCCAGGCCGTGGGACAGCCGCTGCAACTGTTCCTGTGCCTGTTCGTCTGCCAGCTGCCGGCCGAGCAGCGCGACAAAGGCGCCATAGGCCAGCAGCAGCAGGGCCAGGGCCAGGGCCAGCCGGGCCGTGAACGACCGGCCGCGGTTCATGTTTTGGGCACCGGGTCGAACCGGTAGCCCACGCCCCACACCGTGACCACGTGCCGGGGCTCGCGCGGGTTGTCTTCGATGCGGTTGCGCAGCCGGTTGATGTGGGAGTTGACGGTGTGTTCATAACCGTCGAAACCGTCGCCCCAGACCCGCTGCAGCAGCTCGCCCCGGCTGAAGGGCCGGCCCGGGTGCTTCAGCAGGAAGTGCAGCAGGTCGAACTCGCGCAGCGTCAGCGGCAGCACGGTCTCGTCGCGCATCAGCTCGCGCCGCACGGTGTCCAGCCGGAACGGGCCGAAGCGGAACTCCGCCCGCTGCGTGGCCGTGTTGCGCATCTGATCGATGCGGCGCAGCAGCGCGCGCACACGGGCCACCAGCTCCAGCATCGAAAACGGCTTGGCCAGGTAGTCGTCGGCGCCCAGCTCCAGGCCCAGCACGCGGTGCGCCTCTGCGGACCGCGCGCTGAGCATGATGACCGGCACGTCGGCGTGCCGCGCCCGCAGGTGGCGGCAGACCTCCCAGCCATCGGCACCGGGCAGCATCAGGTCCAGCAGCACCAGGTCCCAGCGCTGGCGGTCGATGGCGGCCATCGCGTGGTGGCCGTTGGCCTCGCGGTGCAGGCGGTAACCCGCCTCCTCCAGGTGCAGGCGCAGGGCCACGGCGATCGCGTCGTCGTCTTCAACCAGCAGCAGGTGTTCGTTCATCGGTGGCCGGTGCCCCGGTGCGGCGCTGGTCGGTGATTGGAACAGAGCGGCGGCGCTTGAGCAGGCCGATGCCCAACAGGCCTGCGGCCATCAAGGCGTAGCTGCCCGGCTCCGGCACCGGGCTCACCTCGAAGCTGATGCGGTAGACCCCGCTGTCGGCCGACAGGTTGCTCTGGAAGGTGTAGCCAGCGCCGGTGCCCAGGCCGTTGAAGGCCGCGAGTTCGGCAAAGTTGAAGGCCACCACCGATTGTTGGTCGCGCCGCAGGTCGTTGTTGCCGACGAAGGCGGCGGCGGCCGGGTCGAACAGCTCGGAGCCGGCATCCCAGATCTCGCTGGCGCCGACGGTGATGCTGGACAGGTTCAGGCTGCCGTCGGCGTTGAACAACCGGTACTCGGTGGGGCTGTCGTTGCCGATGAAGAAGTCGTTGCTCGGCACCACCATCGCGGCAAACGTGAAGAAGGCGTTGATGGAGGTGTCCACCTGCAGGCTCAGGCTGCTGCTGGCGCCGGGCAGCAGCAGGCCACCGACGGTGCCGCGGGTGGCGGTGGGGTCGGCTGCCGCAAAGGCGGCCTGCCACACATCACCGGCGCCGCCTTCGGCCACGGAAATGATGGCCGGGTTGGCCACCCCACCCAGGTTGAAGGCGTCAAAACTGCCGTTGTTGAACCCCACGTGCAAGGGCGCGAAGCTGATGCTGTTGGTGGGGGCGAGGTTTTCCACCGTGACGGTGACATCGACCACCGCCGCCTGCGCCTGGGCGCAGAGTGCGAGCAACAAGGCGGCGGGCACGGCGGACAAGGTGGTGCGCGCGGTGGTGCTTGGGCTGATGCGCAGCGGCGAAACAAGGTGTGGGGACATGGACGGCTCCTGGCGGGTTTGAACAATCGACCGGGTGGGCCCCCGGTCTGGCCTGGCCGATGCTAGGAACGCGGGGTCATCGATGTTTCATCGCCAGTTCACGGCGGCGGGAACCTTGCAGCCGTTGGCGATGACCAGGACGCCGGGCAGAAGCTGCAGCTCATCGCACGCATCCGACGCTTCATCGCACCAGCGCCGATGTCCGACCGGCGCTGGCCACAATCCGCCCACTTCAAACCTCCTGCAGGATGCCCCCATGAGCCCCACCTCCGGATCAGGCCTGGCCACCGCCGTGTTGACCGCCACCTTGGCTGCCGGCGCGGCGCTGGCGCCCAACGCCTTCGCCCAGACCGCCACCCCCGCCGCCCAGACCCCGCCGCCGCCCATCCCGCTGCGCGACTTCTTCCGCAACATCGACCGCGGCTACTACCGCCTCTCGGCCGACGGCAAGACGCTCGGTTTCATGCAGCCGGCCATCGGTGACGACGGCAGGAGCAAGCGCATGAACATCTTCGTGCAGGCGCTGGACGGCAGCCGCCCGGTGGGTGAACCGCGCCAGCTGACGCGTGAAAGTGCACGCGACATCCCGACCTACTTCTTCAAGGGCGCGGGCACCGCGCTCTTCACCAAGGACACTGGCGGCGACGAAAACGACCACGTGGTGGCGGTGGACATCACCAGCGGCAAGGTCACCGACCTGACGCCGTTCGCCGGCGTGCGCGCCGCCATCCTGGACCCGCTGCCCGACGATGCGGAACACATCCTGGTGCAGCACAACCAGCGCGACAAACGGGTCTTCGACGTCTACCGCGTCAACGTGAAGACCGGCGCGCAGACCCTGGTGGCGCAGAACCCCGGCAACATCATTGGCTGGCAGACCGACCACGCGGGCCGCGTGCGTCTGGGCGTGGCCAGCGACGGCGTGAACAACACGCTGCTGTACCGCGCCACCGAGGCTGAGCCCTTCAAGCCGCTGTTCAGCACCGACTTCCGCACCCAGGTCAACCCGCAGTTCTTCGACCGTGCCAACCAGCGTTTCTACGCCACCAGCAACCGCGGCCGCGACAAGTCGGCCCTGGTGCTGATTGACCCCGCGACGCCGAACGACGAGCAGCTGATCTACGCCCACCCGCAGGTGGACCTGGACGGCGCGGCCTGGTCGCGTGTGCGCCAGGCCCTGGCACTGGCGGACTACGACGTGTACAAACCCGGCCGCCACTACTTCGACGACACCACGCGGCAGATGTACCAGCGCCTGGAGGCCCAGCTGCCCGGCTGGAGCCTGACCCTGCAGAGCAGCACGCTGGCCGAGGACAAGTACATCGTCGCCGCGTCCAACGACCGCAGCGCCGGCGCGCGCTACATCTACGACGCCAAGGCGAACACGCTGAGCAAGCTGGGCGAGATCTCGCCCTGGTTGCCCGAGGCGCAGATGGCCACGGTGCAGCCGGTGCGCTACAAGGCGCGCGACGGGCTGGAGATCCCGGGTTACCTGACGCTGCCCGCGGGCCGGGTCGCGAAGAACCTGCCCTGTGTGGTCAACCCGCACGGCGGCCCCTGGGCGCGCGACCGCTGGGGCTTCAACCCCGAGACGCAGTTCCTGGCCAACCGGGGTTATTGCGTGCTGCAGATGAACTTCCGCGGCTCCACCGGCTTCGGCCGCAGCTTCTGGGAGGCCAGCTTCAAGCAGTGGGGCCTGGCGATGCAGGACGACATCACCGACGGTGTGCAGTGGCTGGTGCAGCAAGGCATTGCCGACCCGAAGCGCGTGGCCATCTACGGCGCCAGCTACGGCGGTTACGCCACGCTCTCGGGCGTGACGCAGACGCCGGACCTGTACGCCGCGGCCGTCAACTACGTGGGCGTGAGCAACCTGTTCACCTTCATGAACACCATCCCGCCGTACTGGGAGCCCTTCCGCCAGCAGATGTACCAGATGGTGGGCAACCCCGAGGACCCGGCCGACAAGGCGCGCATGACGGCCACGTCACCGGCGCTGAACGCACAAAAGATCAAGACGCCGCTGCTGGTGGCGCAGGGCGCGCGCGACCCGCGTGTCAACAAGGCCGAGAGCGACCAGATCGTGGCCGCGCTGAAGGCCCGCGGCGTGGATGTGCAGTACATCGTCAAGGACAACGAGGGCCACGGGTTCGCGAACGAGGAAAATCGCTTCGAGTTCTACGGCGCGATGGAAGCCTTCCTCGCCAAGCACCTGAAACCCTGAACGCATGACGTCCACGCTCTCCCGCCGGGCCTTTGGCCTCGCCACGCTGTCCACGCCATTCTGGGCGCACGCCCAGGTGGCCTTGCCCGCCTTGCCCTTGGCCGAGCGCCGCCTGGCCAACGGCCTGCACGTCATCGGCCTGCCGGTGCCGGGCGCCGGCAACGTGGCCGTGCAGGTCTGGTACCAGGTGGGCGGCAAGGACGACCCGGCCGGCCGCAGCGGCTTTGCGCACCTGTTTGAACACATCATGTTCAAGCGCACCAAACACCTGCCCAACGAGGCCTTCGACCGCCTGACGGAGGACGTGGGCGGCAGCAACAACGCCTTCACCGCATCCGACGTGACGGCCTACCAGAACGAGGTGCCGGCCAACCACCTGGAGCGCCTGCTCTGGGCCGAGGCCGAACGCCTGCAGCACCTGCAGGTCGATCAGGCCAACTTCGACAGCGAGCGCGACGTGGTCAAGGAAGAGCTGCGCGAGCGCGTCGAGGCCGACCCCTACGGCCCGCTGTTCAACGCGCTGCCTGGCCTGGCCTACCAGCGCCACCCCTACCGCCGCCCGCCCATCGGCAGCATCCGCGACCTGGACGCCGCGACGCTGGACGACGTGCGCCGCTTCCACACCACCTGGTACCGGCCCGACAACGCCGTGCTCATCGTCGCCGGTGGTTACGCGCCGGCCGACCTGGACCGCTGGGTGGACCGCCACTTCGGCCCCGTGCCGCGCCCGGCCGCGCCGCTGCCGCGTGTGCGTGTGGCCGAGCCACGCCGCACGGCACCACGCCGCGTGGCGCTCACCGGCCCCACGGTGCCGCTGCCGGCGCTGGCGCTGCTGTGGCAGGCGCCGCGCGCGGGCGCCGCCGATGCCCCGGCGCTGCAGGTGGCGTCGGCGCTGCTGTCCAGCGGCGAATCCTCCCGTTTGAACGAGGCCCTGGTCTACCGCGCGCAGATCGCGCAATCGGCCGGTCTGTGGAGCGACCTCAACGCCGAGGCCGGCATGCTGGCCGCCTACGCCGTGGCCGCCAGCGGCCAGCCGTTGCCCAAGCTGGAGGCCGCACTGCGCGCAGAGATCCGCCGCCTGGCCACGCAACCCATCCCGCCCGACGAGCTGGACAAGGTGCGCACGCAGCTGCTCACCAGCGTGGTGGCCGCGCGCCAGACCCCCGCCGGCCAGGCCGAGGCCGTGGGCTGGGCGCTGGTGAACCACGGTGATGCGCGCCAGGCTGACGGCGAGATCACACGCCTGCAGGCCGTCACCGCAGCCGACGTGCAGCGGGTGCTGCGGCAATACGTGCTGGAGCGGCCTGCGGTGAGCGTGCACTACACGCAGGCCCCGGCCACCCAGCCCGCCAAGAAGGGAGGCCGCGCATGAAGAGGCTGCTTGCCACCGGCCTGTGCCTCATGGCATTGGCAGCCCGGGCCGCCACCGGCCTGGACGCCGCCCCCGCGCCCGGCCCGGCGCTGCCGATTGCGGTGCCGGCGTTTGAATCCTTCACGCTGCCCAACGGCCTGCGCGTGGTGCTGGCGCCGCGCCGCGGTGTGCCGCTGGTCACCGGGCAGCTGCTGGTGCTGGCCGGCCGCGAGGCCGAGCCGGCCGACCGCGCCGGCCTGGCCGGCATGGTGGTGGCGCTGCTGAGCAAGGGCGCGCGCCGTGGCGGCACCGACGTGGACGCTGCCACGCTGGCACGCCAGGCCGAGGCCCTGGGCGGCACGCTGGACGGCGCCGCCGGCTGGCGCAGCAGCAGCACCGGCATGACGGTGACCACCCCCCGCCTGGGCGCGATGCTGGCCCTGCTGGCCGACGTGAACCGTGCCCCGCTGTTGGCCGCCGACGAGCTGGACCGCGCCCGCGCGCAGAGCCTGGACGGCCTGCGTGTGGCCATGGACGCGCCCGGCAGCGTGGCCGAGCTGGTGGCGCGCCGCGCCTGGTGGGGCAGCAGCGCCTACGGCCGCTCGGCCACGCCCGCGTCCTTGCAGCGCCTGGTCATCGCCGACGTGAAGGCCTTCCACGCGACGCACTGGCGGCCCGACCGCGCGGTGCTGGTGCTGGCCGGTGACGTGGACACGGCCAGCGCCCGGCCCCTGGCCGAGGCGGCCTTCGGTGGCTGGGCCCGCCCCGCGGCCGACGCCGCGACCGACGCCCCCCCCAGCCGCGGCAGCCCGGCCGCACCGCAGCTGCCGCCGGTGGTCTGGCTGGACATGCCGGGCAGCGGCCAGAGCGCGGTGATCGTCTCCGCGCCCGCACTGCCGCAAGGCGACCCGCAGGCCCGTGTGGCCGAGGTCGCGCACACGCTGCTGGGCGGCGGTTATTCGGCGCGGCTGAACCAGGTCATTCGCATCGAGCGCGGCCTGAGTTACGGCGCCTTTGGCGGCGCCGAAGGGCACCCGGCCGGCGGTGTGTGGTCGGGCCAGGCGCAGACCAAACACCCCAGCGCGGCCGAGGTGGCCGGCCTGATGCGCGAGGCGGCGCTGCGCATCGCCCGCGAGCCGGCGCCCGCCGCCGAGCTGGAGGCCCGCAAGGCCGCGCTGATCGGTGGTTTTGCCAACCGGCTGCAGACCACGGGCGGGCTGGCCAGCCTGGTGGCGTCGCAGATCGCGCAGGGTCGCGACCCGGCCGAGCTGGCGCAGCGTGTGGACCAGATCCGCGCCGTCACACCCGAGCAGGTGCGCGACCACGCCGCGCGCTGGTGGAAGCCGGAGAACCTGCGCGTCACGGTGGCCGGCGACTGGGCTGCTGCAGGCGACGCGGTGAAGGCCCTGGGCGATGCGGTGCTGCGCCTGCCGAAGGTGCAGCTGGACCTGGATCAGGTGGGACTGCAGCGGCGCTGAATCACCTCAGGCCTGCGGCGCGGTGCGCCCCGGGCCGCGGTGCAGCGCCGCCTGCGCCGCCGCGCCCGCCAGTGCAAAGACCAGCATCAGCCCGGCGAGGTTGACCACGTCGTCGTGCGGCACCAGGCCGACGACAAAGCCGCCGAAGGCGCCCATGAACTGCTGCGCCACACCGCCCACGGCCGCTGCCGCGCCGGCCAGTGCCGGCACCACGCCCACCGTGCCGGCCAGCGTGGGCGGCATCAGGAAACCGTGGCCGATGCCCAGCAGCACCAGCGGCGCTACAAAGGCCAGCGGGCTGTTCAGGCCGGCCAGGCCGCCGGCCACCAGCAGCAGCAAACCAGCCAGCGTCAGCCCCTGGCCCAGCCGCATCATCGAGCGTTCGCCTGCGCCACGCACCCAGCGGCTGGTGAGGTAGTTGCCGACGATGTAGGCCAGCGGGATGCTCATGATGTAGACCCCCACGCCCGCGGGCCCCACGCCCTGGCGGCCCAGCACCAGCGGCGCGCCCGCCAGGAAGGCGTAGAACGTGGCCGTGGTGAAGCCCAGGATGGCGGCGTAACACAGGAAGGCCGGCTCACGCGCCAGCCGCGCATAGGCGCTGCGCATGGCCGGCCACCACGCGGGGCGGGTGCCCGTCTTCACCGCGGTGGCCGGCAGCCCGCGCCACGCGGCCAGGCCGGCCAGCAGCGCCAGCGCAGCGACCAGCACGAAGTTGGCCTGCCAGCCCAGGCGCACGTGCAACTGCCCGCCGACGATGGTGGCCAGCGGCGGGCACAGGCCCATGGTCATGCCGACAAAGGCCATCACCCGGGTGCGCTCCGGGCCCTCGAACAGGTCCTGCACCAGGGCCCGGCCCACCACCATGCCGGCGGCGCAGCCGGCGCCCTGCAGCACGCGCGCCGCGATCAGCCAGGGCAAGCTGGGCGCGAATGCGGCCCCCACCGAGGCCAGACCCGCCAGCGCCAGCCCGGCCAGCAGCACCGGCTTGCGGCCCAGCCTGTCCGACAGCGGCCCGTAGACCAGCTGCAGGCCGCCGTAGGCCACGACAAAACCGCTGAAGGTCAGCTGCACACTGGCCTGCGGGCCGCCGAGCAGCGCCCCCCATTCCTGCATCGACGGGATGCACAGCGTCATCGCCAGCAGCCCGAAGGCCAGCTGGCCCAGCAGGTTGGCGACCAGCCCCCGGCGTGACCCGGTCATCCGGCCCGGGCCTGGCGCACCGCGTGTTCCCAGCGCGCCATGCGGGTGGCGGCCTCGTCGCGGCTGATCGCGGGCTCGAAGCGGCGTTCGACCTGCCACTGCGCCGCGAGCTCGTCGCGCCCGGCGTACACGCCCACCGCCAGCCCGGCCAGGTAGGCCGCGCCCAGCGCCGTGGTCTCCACCACCTGGGGCCGCACCACGGGCACGCCCAGCAGATCCGCCTGGAACTGCATCAGGTGGTCGTTGACACTCGCGCCGCCGTCCACGCGCAGCTCGGTCAACGCGGCCACGCCCATG
Source organism: Rubrivivax sp. (assembly GCA_018780805.1). Taxonomy (GTDB): domain Bacteria; phylum Pseudomonadota; class Gammaproteobacteria; order Burkholderiales; family Burkholderiaceae_C; genus Rubrivivax. Next base: position 44,823 of record JADMJD010000020.1, read on the forward strand.
GCCTTGGCGTCCGCCTGCATGGCCTGCAGCAGCGCGGCGCTCTGGTAGGCGATGCTCTCCACTGCAGCGCGTGCGATGTGCGCCGCGGTGCTGCCGCGGCTCAGGCCGGTGATGGTGCCGCGGGCCTCGGTGTCCCAGTAGGGCGCGCCCAGGCCGGTGAAGGCCGGCACGACCATCACACCGTCGCTGTGGGGCACGCTGGCGGCCAGGGCCTGCACGTCGGCACTGCGTTCGATGCACTTCAGGCCGTCGCGCAACCACTGCACCACGGCGCCGCCGATGAAGACGCTGCCTTCCAGCGCGTACTCCGGCGTGCTGTCGGGCTGCGCCGCGCTGGTGGTCAGCAGGCCATGGGCCGAGGGCTTGAAGCGGCTGCCGGCGTGCATCAGCAAAAAACAACCGGTGCCATAGGTGTTCTTGGCCAGGCCGGGCGTGAAACAGGCCTGGCCGAAGAGTGCACTCTGCTGGTCGCCGGCCACGCCGGCGATCGGGATCGCGGCGCCGAACAGCTCGGGGTCGGTGTGGCCGAAGACATGGGCCGACGGAAACACCTGCGGCAGCAGGCTCTCCGGCACATGCAGCGCGGCCGTGAGCTCCGGGTCCCAGCGGTTGTGGCGCACGTCGAAGAGCATGGTACGGGCCGCGTTGCTGACGTCGGTGGCGTGCACCCGGCCGCCGGTGAGCTTCCACATCAACCAGCTGTCCACGGTGCCGAAGGCCAGGTCACCGTGCGCAGCGCCGATGTGCGCGCCGTTCACGTGGTCCAGCAGCCAGCGCAGCTTGGTGGCCGAAAAATACGCGTCCACCCGCAGGCCGGTGGATTGCACGATGCGCTCGGCCATGCCTTCGCGCGCACGCAGTTGCGCACACAGCGGCTCGCCGCGGCGGTCCTGCCAGACGATGGCGCGGTGCACGGCGCGGCTGGTGTGGCGGTCCCAGAGCACCGCGGTTTCGCGCTGGTTGGTGATGCCGATGGCGGCGATCTCGCGGGCGTGCAGGCCGGAACCGGCCAGCGCCTCGCGTGCCACGGCCAGCTGGCTGGTCCACAGGTCTTCGGCGTCGTGCTCCACCCAGCCGGGCTGCGGGTAGTGCTGCGCAAACTCGCGCTGCGCCAGCGCGACGATGTGGCCATCCTCGCGGAACACGATGGCCCGCGAACTGGACGTGCCCTGGTCCAGGGCCAGGAGGTGACGCATCTGTTTCTCCGTCGGTTCAGAAGGTGTGAATGAACCCGGCGTGGCCGAGCAGACCGCCCAAACCGGCCCAATCTAGGCGCAAAGCAGAGCCGTAGCTCAGGCTACGGCGAGCATTTGCAACGACGAGTGGGCCGGTTTGGGTGGGATGAGCGGGCATGTCGGGTTCGTTCACACCTTCTCAGTGCTCGGCGACCACGCAGTCGATGTCGGCATCGGCCAGCAGGCTGCCAAAGGGCGGCGGCGGCGGCTGGTCGGTGAACAGGCGGTCGATCTGCGTCAGGCGGCCGAGCTCGACCATCGCCGGCCGGTTGAACTTGCTGTGGTCGGCCGCCAGCCAGACCTGCCGCGACTGCTCGATGATGGCACGGGCCACCTTCACCTCGCGGAAGTCGAAGTCGCGCAGCGAGCCGTCGGCCTCGATGCCGGAGATGCCGATCAGGCCGATGTCGACCTTGAACTGGCGCATGAAGTCCACCGTCGCTTCACCGACGATGCCCTGGTCACGCGCCCGCACCAGGCCACCGGCCACGATGACCTCGCAGGCGGTGTTGGACGACAGCAGCGCGGCCACGTTCAGGTTGTTCGTGATCACGCGCAGGCCGCGGTGCTGCAGCAGCGCGCGGGCCACCGCCTCGGCCGTGGTGCCGATGTTCAGGATCAGCGAGCTGCCGTCGGGCACCGCGGCCGCCACCGCGCGTGCGATGCGGCGCTTGGCGTCGGCGTTCAGCTCGCGCCGCTGGCGGTAGGCCAGGTTCTCGGTGGTGGAGGCCGGCACCCGCGCGCCGCCGTGGAAGCGCAGCAGCAGGCCGGCCTGCTCCAGCAGTTTCATGTCGCGCCGGACGGTCTGCAGCGTGACGCTGAAGTGTTCGGCCAGGGCCTCCACCGACTGGCTGCCCGTGCGTTGCACCAGGGCCAGCAGCTCGGCCTGACGAGGGTTGGGGTTCATGGACGACGAGCGTAAAAGGAAGCAACACGGGCAGACTTCGGGGAAAGCCCGATGTCATATCGAAAACTCTAGAACAAAAATCGAATTGAAACGAACATTTCAAAGCCCCCTTGTCACCCCACCCAAACGCCCCGCCGCTGTCGTGCATCGCCGAGACCGACGTGCTGGTGGTCGGCGGCGGCATCAATGGCGCCGGCATCGCACGTGATCTGGCGGGCCGGGGCTGGCGTGTGGTGCTGGTGGAGCAGCACGACCTGGCGGCACACACCTCGTCGTCGTCCACCAAGCTGATCCACGGCGGGTTGCGTTACCTGGAGTACCGCGAGTTCGGCCTCGTGCGCAAGGCGCTGCAGGAGCGCGAACGCCTGCTGCGCAGCGCGCCGCACATCATGTGGCCGCTGCGCTTCGTGATGCCGCTGGACCCACGCGCGCGCGATGCCCGCCCGGCCTGGCTGATCCGCATCGGCCTGTTCCTGTACGACCACCTCGCCCGGCGCGAGGTGCTGCCCGGCTCACGTGGGCTGGATCTGCGGCACCACCCGGCCGGCGAGCCGCTGCAGCCGCGTTTCACGCGCGGCTTCGAATACAGCGACGGCTGGGTCGACGACGCGCGCCTGGTGGTGCTGAACGCGCTGGATGCACAGGCACACGGCGCCGCCATCTTCACGCACACCACCTGCACCGGCCTGCAGCGCAGCGCCACGCATTGGCAGGCGCGGCTGCGCGGGGCCGATGGCCTGGAGCACAGCCTGCGCGCCCGTGCCGTGGTCAACGCCGCCGGGCCCTGGGCCGAACAGTTCCTGCGCCAGGTGGCCAGCACGGCCGACATGCCTGGCAGCCCGCCGCTGGCGCAGCGCAGCCTGCGGCTGGTCAAGGGCAGCCACATCGTCGTGCCGCGCTGTTTTGACCATGAACACGCCTACATCTTCCAGAACGACGACCGGCGCATCATCTTCGCGATCCCGTACGAACGCGACTTCACGCTCATCGGCACCACCGACGTCGAGGTGCCGGGCCTGCCCGGCGAAGGTGGCGTGACGGTGCACGACGACGAGGTGGCCTACCTCTGTGCGCAGGCCAGCCGCTACTTCCGCCGCGCCGTGACGCCGGCCGATGTGGTGTGGCGCTACGCCGGCGTGCGGCCGCTGCTGGACGACGCCTCGGGCGACCCGTCGGCCGTCACCCGCGACTATCTGCTGGACAGTGATACGACGGGCGCGCCGCTGCTCACCGTCTGGGGCGGCAAGATCACCACCTTCCGCAAGCTGGCCGAAGAAGCGGCCGACACGCTGGGCCAGGCGCTGGGCGCTGATCGGTCAGCCCAGCCCGCGTGGACCGCGCCCGCGCCGCTGCCGGGCGGTGACCTGCAGGCCTGGATCGGCAAGCCCCAGCGCCCCGACACCGACTTCACACGCTTCGTCGCCGCCTTGACGCAGCGCCACCCCTGGCTGCCAGCGGCGCTGGCCTGGCGGCTGGCGCGTGCCTACGGCAGCCGGGTGGACCGTGTGCTGGGCGCGGCCACGTCGTTGCGCGGCCTGGGCGCCGAGGTTGCGCCCGGCCTGCACGAAGCCGAGCTGGACTACCTGCGGCGCGAAGAATGGGCCCACACCGGTGCCGATGTGCTGTGGCGCCGCAGCAAACTGGGCCTGCACCTGGGCCCGGCGGCGGCCGCGCGTGTGGCGGCCTGGATGGCCGCCGCCGCGGCCAGCGCACAGGGCGAAGAACGGCAGGAGACCGCATGCAACTGAGCCTGGAGGGCATCGTCAAGACGGTGGGCCCGGAGACCTGGCTGCACCCCATGGACATCGCGCCGCAGGCCGGCGCGGTGACCGTGCTGCTGGGCGCCACGCGCGCCGGCAAGACCACGCTGATGCGCGTGATGGCCGGGCTGGACCGGCCCAGCCGCGGCAGCGTGCGTGTGGACGGCGCCGACGTCACCGGCATGCCGGTGCGCGAGCGCAACGTGGCGATGGTCTACCAGCAGTTCATCAACTACCCGTCGATGACGGTGGCGCAGAACATCGCCTCGCCGCTGCGCCTGCGCCGCGCGCCCGACATCGACCGGCGTGTGCGTGAACTGGCCGAAAAACTGCACATCGAGATGTTCCTGGGCCGCCTGCCGGCCGAGCTGAGCGGGGGCCAGCAGCAGCGCGTGGCGCTGGCCCGTGCGCTGGCCAAGGGCGCGCCGCTGATGCTGCTGGACGAGCCGCTGGTGAACCTGGACTACAAGCTGCGCGAAGAGCTGCGCGAGGAGCTGACCGCCTTGTTCGCCGCCGGCGATGCCACCGTGGTCTACGCCACCACCGAGCCCGGCGAAGCCCTGCTGCTGGGCGGCTGGACGGCGGTTCTGGACGAAGGTGAACTGCTGCAGTACGGCCCGACGGCCGAGGTCTTTCACCAGCCCGCGTCGCTGCGCGTGGCGCGCGCCTTCAGCGACCCGCCGATGAACCTGCTGCCCGCGCAGCGCACGGCCGCCGGGGTGCAGGTGCAGCAGGGCCCGCTGTTCCCGCTGGCCCTGCCCGAGGCGCACGCAGGCAGCGCCACCGGCGTGCTGACGCTGGGCCTGCGCGCCAGCGCGCTGCGGGCCGCCGCGCGCCCCGGCGACGTGGCCGTGCCCGGGCAGGTGGAGCTGGCCGAGATCTCCGGCTCCGACACCTTTGTGCACGTGCACACCGCGGCCGGCCCGCTGGTGGCGCAACTGACCGGCGTGCACGTGTTCGAGCTCGGCGCGCCGCTGACCCTGCATGTGGACCCGGCGCAGGCCTTTGTCTTTGGCGCCGACGAGCGGCTGTTGCGCGCACCCGCGCGGCGGCAGGAAAACTGACATGGCCCGCATCGACCTCGACCTCGCCCACGCCTACCGGCCGTTCCCCAAGAACGATGCCGACTACGCGCTGCTGCCGCTGAAGATGAGCTTCGACGATGGCGGCGCCTACGCCTTGCTCGGCCCCTCGGGCTGTGGCAAGACGACGATGCTCAACATCATGTCGGGCCTGCTGGTGCCGTCGCAGGGCACGGTGTTTTTCGACGGCCAGGACGTCACCCGTGCCAGCCCGCAGCAGCGCAACATCGCCCAGGTGTTCCAGTTCCCGGTCATCTACGACACGATGACGGTGGCGCAGAACCTGGCCTTCCCGCTGCGCAACCGGCGTGTGCCGGAAGACCAGATCCACCAGCGCGTGGGCCAGATCGCCGAGATGCTGGAGCTCTCGGGCCAGCTGGACCAGCGTGCCGCCGGCCTGGCGGCCGATGCCAAGCAGAAGATCTCGCTCGGCCGCGGCCTGGTGCGGCCCGACGTGGCTGCGGTGCTGTTCGACGAGCCGCTGACCGTGATCGACCCGCACCTGAAGTGGCAG
>JADMJD010000135.1 GCA_018780805.1 Rubrivivax sp.
GAGCAGATCGACATGGCCCGCCTGCGCCAGCAGACCGAGCGCATCGGCTACCCCATCCTGGGTGTGGTCACGCAGATCAACCAGCTGTGCCGCGACAAGCTGGGCGAGTACGTGCACTGGGGCGCGACGACGCAGGACATCACCGACACCGCCACGGTGCTGCAGATCCGCGAGGCCCTGGTGCTGGTGGACGACGAACTGGCCGCCATCGCGATGGCGCTGGCGAAGCTGGCCCGTGACCACCGCCTGACGCCCATGATCGGCCGCAGCAACCTGCAGCAGGCCATCCCCGTGACCTTCGGCTACAAGATGGCGGGCCTGCTCTCGGCCGTGCTGCGCCACCGCGAGCGCATCGCACAGCTGCGCGAGCGGGTGCTGGTGGGCGAGTTCGCCGGCGCTGCCGGCACGCTGGCATCGCTGGAGCGCGGTGCGATGGAGACCCAGGCCGGGCTCTGCGCCGAGCTGGGCCTGGCGCAGCCGGTGATCGCCTGGCACACCATCCGCGACAACATCGCCGAGGTCGGCACCGTGATGGGCCTGATAGGCGGCACGCTGGGCAAGCTGAGCATGGACGTGAAGCTGATGATGCAGACCGAGGTGGGCGAGGTCTTCGAGCCCTACCACCATGGCCGCGGCAGCAGCAGCACGATGCCGCAGAAGCGCAACCCGATCGCCAGCTGCTACATCCACGCCGCCATCAGCGTGCTGCGCCAGCACGCCGCTGCGCTGATGGACGCGATGGTGGCCGACCATGAGCGCAGCACCGGCCCGTGGGAGATCGAGTGGATCGTGTTGCCCGAGGCCTTCTGCCTGCTGGCCGGGGCCTTGAAACAGTCCCGCGCGGTGCTCGAGGGCCTGGAGGTGGACCCCGAGGCCATGCGCCGCAACCTCGAGCTCACCGGTGGCCTGGTGATGAGCGAGGCCGTGATGATGGGCCTGGGGCCTTACATCGGCCGCGAGTTTGCGCACGACCTGGTCTACGACCTCTGCCGCGCCTCGCTGGCCACCCAGCGCCCCTTGCTGGACCTGCTTGCCGAGGACGCGACGATCCGCGTCCATGTGGACCGGGCGGCGCTGGCCCGCATGCTGGACCCGGCGCACTACCTGGGCCAGAGCGGTGTGATGGTGGACCGCGTGCTGGCGCGCATGCCGGCAGACTGAGCGGCTTTCGCGTAGCCTTGGCGCCCCGCCAAGGAGAATCCCGCGATGCCCGTCCACGCCCAGCGCCCCTGGCTCTTCATGCTCGTCGCCGCCGCGATCCTGATGATCACGATGGGCATGCGCCAGTCCATCGGGCTGTTTGTCTCGCCGCTGAACACACACACCGGCCTGGGCATTGCCACCATCAGCTTTGCGCTCGCCATCGGCCAGTTCGTCTGGGGCTTGGCCCAGCCGGTGTTTGGTGCCGTGGCCGACCGCTGGGGCCCGGCGCGGGTGATCGTGCTGGGTGCCTTCCTGCTGTCGGCAGGTTTTGCGCTGACGACCCAGGTCTCCAGCGAACTGGGCCTGACCTTTGCGTTGGGTGTGCTGATGGCGGCCGGCGCCGGCGCCGGCAGTTTTTCCATCCTGATCGGCGCCACGGCGCAGCACCTGCCGCCCGAGCGCCGCGCGTTTGCCAGCGGCTTCATCAACGCCGGCGGCAGCTTTGGGCAGTTTGTCTTCGCGCCGCTGAACCAGGCCGTGATCTCGTCCTTCGGCTGGATCTCGGCGATGTGGATGATGGCCGTCACCGCACTGGCCACCGCGCCCCTGGCGTGGTGGATGCGGGGCCAGAAAAAACCCGTGCTGACCGCGGCGCAGCAGGCTGCCGCGCCGGTGGAGATGGGCCTGGGTGCGCAGGTGAAGATCGCGCTGCGCGACCGCAGTTACTGGTGCCTGCACGCGGGGTTTTTCACCTGCGGCTTCCACATCGCCTTCCTCGTCACCCACCTGCCCGGTGAGGTGGCGTTGTGCGGGCTGGGCGCGGGTGTGGCGTCCACGTCGCTGGCCATCATCGGCCTGGCCAACATCGGCGGCAGCCTGGCCGCGGGCGCCCTGGGCAACCGGGTGCGCATGAAGATGCTGCTGTTCTGGATGTACGCCACGCGCGCGCTGGCCATCGTGGCCTACATGGCGGCGCCCAAGGAACCCTGGACCTTCTACATCTTCGCCGCGGTGCTGGGCGCCACCTGGCTGGCCACCGTGCCACCGACGGCCGGGTTGACGGCCAAACTCTTCGGCACGCGTTACCTGGCCACGCTGTTCGGCCTGACGCTGCTGAGCCACCAGGTCGGCGGCTTCTTCGGCGCCTGGCTGGGCGGGCTGGCGGTGGTCAACACCGGCGACTACCTGTGGATGTGGTGGGCCGATGCCGCGCTGGCGTTGGCAGCGGCGGTGGTCAACCTGCCGATCCGCGAGGCGAAGCCGCAGCCCGTTCTGCGGCCGGCCTGATCAGCGCCTCTCACGCCCTTCTCAACCCCAGCCACACCACGGTGGCCACCACCAGCAGCGCGCCGGCCACCTGCACCGGTGCGATGGCCTGTCCCAGCAGGGCCCAGGCCAGCATCAGGGCAAACACCGGCTCGACGTTCATGATGGCCGAGTTGCCCACCACGCCCAGGCGCGGCAGCACGGTGAACATGATCGTGAAAGCCGTGCCGTAGAGCAGGGTCAGCGCACCCAGGCCCCACCAGCCGGGCATCGCGGTGGGCCAATGGAAACCACCCTGCGCGCCCACACCTGCCAGCGCCAGCACACCGACCAGCGCCATCGTCGTGAAGGTGCGCAGCCGGCCATCCAGGTCGCCGGCTTCGTGCTGCGTCCACACCAGGGCCAGGCCGAAGGTGGCCGAGGCCCCCAGCGCAAAGGCGACACCGGCGCCGATGCGGCCCCATTGCGCCGCGGCCCCCAGGCCGGAAGCCGCCCCCAGCACGTCCAGCGCCAAGGCCAGGCCGATCAGCAGCACCGGCATCGCCAGCAGCACACGCCGCTCGGGCCGGTGGCCATACAGCAGCCGCGCCCACAGCACGGTGCTCAGCGGGTAGGTGTTGAAGGCCAGCAGCGCCAGCGCCACCGGCAGCCGCGCCACGGCCGAGTAGAGACAGAAACTCTGCACCGCGATCAGCAGCCCGATGGCGGGCAGCGCACGCCGGTGCCGCGGCTGCAGCGCCAGCGGCACGCGCTGCCACCACAGCAGCGTGCCGACCACACAGGCGGTGATGCCGCTGCGGACGCTGACCGCGGTGAGCACGTCCACGCCGTGGTCGAAGGCCAAGCGTGCGGCCACGTGGTTGGCGCCCATCATCAGGGCGATCAACAGCAGGGTGGCGAAAGCGGCGGTGGACAGGCGGGGGCTGGTCATGGGGCAGGTTCAGGTCTGCAGTGCAAACGCATCCAGGGATCGTAGCGGTGCGTAAGAAAGCCCGGCGTGCGCCGACCCCCACGTCGTGGCGGTGTTCGGCCGTCTCGCTCAGCCCTCTTCACCACGGATGTCCACCATGAAGTTCCTGTTTGCCCTGTCTGCGGCCGTCGCCGCGTTGTCCGGTGTCGGCCCTGCGGCTGCCCAGGTGTCGTTGCCGGAAGCGCAGGTGAATGCGCTCGAAGGCCTGTTCGGAAAACACGCCGGTGCCCGCCGCTCCGGCGCCAAGGGGGTCTGCGCCAGCGGTTATTTCGTCGGCGCGGCCGACGCCCGCACGCTGTCCAGCGCCGCAGTGTTCAACGGGGATCGGGTGCCCGTGGTGGCGCGGTTTTCCGTCGGTGGCGGCAGCCCCAAGGCCAGCGACAAGGGCCGCAGCGTGCGTGGCCTGGCGCTGCAGTTCCAGCTGCCGGGCGGCGAACAATGGCAGATGGCCAACGTGTCGGCGCCGGTGTTCTTCGTCGCCAGGCCGGATCAGTTTGCGCCCTTCCTGCAGGTGCGCACCCCGGACCCGGCCACCGGCAAGCCCGACCCCGACAAACTCAAGGCCTTCAACGACGCCAACCCCGAGACGCTGCGCCAGGCCGCCTACCTGGCCAAGGCGCCGATCCCGGCCAGCTACGGCACGGTGAACTACTGGAGCACCAATGCTTTTGAAGCCAGCAATGCCCAGGGCAACAAACAGTTCGTGCGCTGGCAGTTCGAGCCCGAGGCCGGTGTGCTGGGTCTGAGCGAGGAACAGCTGAAGGCGATGGGCGACGACTTCCTGGCCGACGAACTGCGCAAGCGCGTGGCGGCGCAGCCGGTGGCCTTTGCCTTCAAGCTGCAGGTGGCCGAAGCCGGTGACCCCATCACCGACCCCACGCAGGCGTGGCCCGAAACGCGGCGCCTGGTCACGGCCGGCCGGCTGGTGATCGACCAGGTGGCGCCCGGTGCGGGCGGTGCCTGCGAGCGGATGACCTTCAACCCGGTGGTGCTGCCGACGGGCCTGGCACCCTCGGCCGACCCGGTGCTGAATGCCCGCGCCGCGCCTTACGCGCTGTCGCTGGGCCGGCGCATTGCCGACGCGCCCAAGTGAGCGGCCTCAGAACCGCTCGGCCGTCCCGAAGGTTCTGAGCGCCCCCTCGGGGGGGCGCGAACGAAGTGAGCTGGGGAGTCTTGTCAGCTGACCAGGCTGTCCAGCGTGATGCCGGCACGCCGCACGGCGGCGTGGAAGACCTTGGGGAACAGGTCACCCTGCGGGTCGCTGTCCTGCACGTTCTGCGACGACTGCGCGCGTGCTTCGGCGCTCAGCGGCAACGTGGCACCCGGCATCGCGTGTGCCAGCGCCTGCACATGGCAGGCGCGCTGCAGCACGTAGTACCAGTAGAACATCGCCGGCACGCTGGCCTCGGCCACCAGCAGGCCGTGGTTGCGCAGGATCAGCACCGCCTTGTCGCCCAGGCTGGCCACCAGGCGGGGCTGCTCGTCGGTGCTGGTGGTCACGCCTTCGAAGTCGTGGTACGCGATGCGGCCGTCGAGGAAGGCGGTGTAGAAGTTGTCCATCGCCAGCTCAGCGGCCTTGCAGGCCACGGCCAGGCCGAAGCTGTCGTGTGTGTGCACGATGCAGTGCGCATCGGGCCGCGCGGCGTGGATGGCGCTGTGGATCACGAAACCTGCGCGGTTGACGCCGTAGGCCGTGTCGTGCAGCGGCTGGCCGTCCAGGCCCACACGCACCAGGTTCTTCGCCGTGACCTCACCGTAGTGCAGGCCGAAGGGGTTGATCAAATAGCTGTGCTCGGGGCCCGGCACACGCAAGGTGATGTGGTTGAAGATTTCTTCCGACCAGCCCCGCGCGAAGAACACGCGGTAGCAGGCGGCCAGCTCAATGCGTGCCAACCATTCGGCGGCCGGCATGCCGGCCGGGCGGTGACGCTCTGCCGCGTCGGCGGGGAAGAGCGTGGCGGCCATGGCCGTCAGCTCGCGGCGGCCGTCAGACCCAGGCAGTTGTTGCACTTGCCCAGGCCGCGCAGACGCGGGTCGGGCTTGCCGTCACCGGTCTTGAAGTTGGCGTGGCACTTGATGCACACGTACATCTTCGAGCTGGACATCATCGGCTTGACGCCGGGCTCGGCGTTGGGGCGGGCTGCCGTGTACTCCGCTTGGGTCTGGCGGAGCTTGGGCGCGGTGGGGTCGGTGGTGGTGGGTGCGCGTCGGGTGGCCATGGCGGTGGGTGCAACTGCGGCGCCGGCCAGGAGGCGCCGACGCCAAAGTGTCTATTGTCCGCCGAAATTGAACAGGTCGCTCAGGCACCCCCCTCAGGCGTAGCGGCGCACCATGTCGTCCAGCGGCACGGGCTTGATCTTCGGTGCCATGCCGGCGCAGCCGAAGGCCTCGAAGCGCTGGGTGCAGATGCCTCGGGCGGCCTTGGTGGCGGCGGCGAGGGCCTTGCGCGGGTCGAACTCGGCGCGCTGTTCGGCGAAGACCTGGCGCATCGCACCGGTCATTGCCAGCCGGATGTCGGTGTCGATGTTGACCTTGCGCACGCCGCTGGCGATGCCACGCTGGATTTCGGCCACCGGCACACCGTAGGTCTCGGGCAGCTCGCCGCCGTACTGGCGGATGATGGTCAGCCATTCCTGCGGCACGCTGGACGAGCCGTGCATCACCAGGTGGGTGTTGGGCACCGCGGCGTGGATGGCCGCGATGCGTGCCATGGCCAAGGTTTCCCCGGTGGGCGGGCGGCTGAACTTGTAGGCGCCGTGGCTGGTGCCGATGGCGATGGCCAGTGCGTCCACACCCGTGGCCGCCACAAACGCGCGGGCTTCTTCGGGGTCGGTGAGCAGTTGGTCGTGGCTCAGTGTGCCTTCGGCGCCCACGCCGTCTTCTTCGCCCGCGGTGCCGGTTTCCAGCGAGCCCAGGCAGCCGAGTTCACCTTCCACCGACACACCCACGGCATGCGCGATGGTGCACACCTGGCGCGTGACGGCCACGTTGTAGTCGTAGGACGCCGGTGTCTTGGCGTCTTCCTTCAGCGAGCCATCCATCATCACGCTGCTGAAACCCGAGCGGATGGCACCGACACACACCGCGGGCGAGGCGCCGTGGTCCTGGTGCAGCACCAGCGGGATGTCGGGGTGGGCCTCGATCGCGGCCAGCACCAGGTGGCGCAGGTAGGGCTCACCGGCGTATTTGCGCGCACCGGCCGAGGCCTGCAGGATCACTGGCGACTGCGTGGCCTGGGCCGCCTGCATGATGGCGTGCACCTGCTCCAGGTTGTTGACGTTGAAGGCCGGCACGCCGTAGCCGTGTTCGGCGGCGTGGTCCAGCACCTGGCGCAGGGAAACGAGGGCCATGAAGATCTCCTGAGGGTTGGTCAGCCAAAGTGGGACACGGTGTCCATCTCGCCGTGCCAGGCCTGGATGTCGTCCAGCGTGACGGGGCCTTCCCGCCCACGCAGCGCCGGCCGCCAGCCGTCGCGCTGGTCCAGGCCCGGGCCGATGGCGATGGCGCCTTCCAGCGGCGCTTGCAAAAAGTAGGCGCTGCGGGTCACCAGCACCGGCACGTGTGCGGCACGTGCCGCCGCCACGCCGCCGGGGGAATCTTCCAGCGCCACGGCATGCAGCGGGTCCAGTGCCAGCTGCTGCAGCGCCAACAGGTAGACCTCGGGGTGCGGCTTCTTGTGCTGCACGTCTTCGCCACACACCACGGCGGCAAAGTGTGCGGCCCAGCCGGCGCCCAGGTGCACACGCAGCAGCGCGTCCACGTTGCTGCGGCTGGTGGTGGTGGTGATGGCCTGGCGCAGGCCGGCGCGGCGTGCCTCGTCGATCAGCGCGCCCACACCCGGGCGCAGCGGCAGTTGCGCGGCGTGCACCAGGTCGCCGTAGTGGCGGTTCTTGCGCCGGTGCAGTTCAAGTGCCAGGGCTTCACGTTCCTGCGGCGACACCGGCGCGTCCGAGCGTGTGGCCATGTCGGCCAGCAGACGCTCGCGGCCGCCGGTCACGGCCAGCAATTCGCCGTAGCGCTGCTCGTCCCAGCACCAGGCCAGGCCCAGGTCGGCAAAGGCCTGGTTGAAGGCCACGCGGTGGCCGTCGCGCTCGGTTTCGGCCAGTGTGCCGTCCACGTCCCAGAACAAGGCCTGCAGGCGGCTCACGGCCGGCCCTCCGCGGCCCGCTGCGCCAGGATCTCGAACGCCGGCAGCGTCTTGCCTTCCAGGATTTCCAGGAAGGCGCCGCCGCCGGTGGAGATGTAGCCCACATCGCCTTCGATGCCGTACTTCGCGATGGCTGCCAGCGTGTCACCACCACCGGCGATGCTGAAGGCGCTGCTGCTCGCGATGGCGCGCGCGATGGCCTCGGTGCCGTGGCTGAAGGCCTCGAACTCGAACACACCCACCGGGCCGTTCCAGACGATGGTGCCGGCGGCCTGCAGCTGCGCGGCCAGCACGGCGGCGGTCTGCGGGCCGATGTCGAGGATCAGGTCGTCGGCCGCCACGTCGGCCACGGCCTGGGTGGTGGCCGGTGCGTCGGCCGCGAAGGTCTTGGCGGTGACCACGTCGGTGGGGATGGGCACGGCCGCACCACGCGCCTGCATCGCGGCGATCACGGCCCGGGCTTCGCCCACCAGGTCGGGCTCGGCCAGGCTCTTGCCGATGGGCAGGCCCTGGGCCAGCAAAAAGGTGTTGGCGATGCCACCGCCGACGATCAGGCCGTCGACCTTGGCCGCCAGGGCCTGCAGGATGCTGAGTTTGGTGCTGACCTTGCTGCCCGCGACGATGGCCACCAGCGGGCGCTTCGGGTTCGCCAGCGCCTTTGTGATGGCGTCGATCTCGGCCGCCAGCAGCGGGCCGGCGCAGGCCACGGGCGCAAACTGTGCGATGCCGTAGGTGCTGGCCTCGGCGCGGTGCGCGGTGCCGAAGGCGTCGTGCACGAAGATGTCGCACAGCGCAGCCATCTTCTGCGCCAGGGCTTCGTTGCTTTTCTTCTCGCCCTTGTTCAGGCGGCAGTTTTCCAGCAGCACCACGGCGCCCGGCGCGACGGTGACACCGTCGACCCAGTTGGCGATCAACGGCACCGGCCGGCCCAGCAACTCGGCCAGGCGGGTGGCCACGGGCGCCAGCGAGTCTTCGGGCTTGAACTCACCTTCGGTCGGGCGGCCCAGGTGGCTGGTCACCATCACGGCCGCACCGGCGTCCAGCGCCATCCGGATGGCCGGCAGGCTGGCGCGGATGCGCGTGTCTTCGGTGATGTTTCCAGCGTCGTCCTGCGGCACGTTGAGGTCGGCGCGGATGAAGACACGCTGGCCGGCCACACGGCCCTGGGCGATCAGATCGGTGAAACGGATGACGTTCATGCGCCGCCCCCGACCACACGCACCATCTCCAGCACCTTGTTGGAGTAGCCCCACTCGTTGTCGTACCAGGCCA
>JADMJD010000100.1 GCA_018780805.1 Rubrivivax sp.
CCATGCGCGGCAGCGGGATCACCACGTCTTCGTTCACCTTGAAGGCGTTGGTGTGGCGCGCGATGGCCGCGGTGCGCTTGCGGTCGAGCCAGAACTTCTTGCGCGCATCGGCACTGACGGCGACAAATCCTTCACCCGCGCGGCCATTGGCCAGGCGCACGACCTCGCTGGTGGCGCGGGCGACGGCGTCGGCATCGTCGCCGACGATGTCGCCCACCAGCACCATCTTGGGCAGGCCGCCGCGTTTGCTCTTGGTGGCGTAACCGACGGCCTTCAGATAGCGGTCGTCCAGGTGTTCCAGGCCCGCCAGGATGGCGCCGCCCGGGCGCTTCATCTCGGCGAACATGAAGTCCTTGATCTCGACAATGCTGGGCACCGCGTCCTTGGCGTTGCCGAAGAACTCCAGGCACACCGTGCGCACATGCTCGGGCATGCGGTGCACGATCCAGCGCGCGCTGGTGATCAGGCCGTCGCAGCCTTCTTTCTGGATGCCGGGCAGGCCGGCCAGGAACTTGTCGGTGACGTCCTTGCCCAGGCCTTCCTTGCGGAAGACGCCGCCCGGGATCTCCAGTGTTTCGGTGCGTTCGAGTTTCTTGCCCGAGGCATCGAAGTACTTGAGCTCGAAGCGCGCCAGCGGCACGTCGTGGATCTTGCCCAGGTTGTGGTCCAGACGCGTCACTTCCAGCCACTTGGCGTCGGGCGTGACCATGCGCCAGCTGGCCAGGTTGTCCAGCGCGGTGCCCCAGAGCACGGCCTTCTTGCCGCCGGCGTTCATCGCGATGTTGCCGCCGATGCAGCTGGCCTCGGCGCTGGTGGGGTCCACCGCGAAAACGTGGCCCGCACGTTCGGCGGCATCGGCCACGCGTTGCGTGACGACACCCGCTTCGCTGTAGACCGTGGGCACCCTGGCCGCGACGCCGGGCAGCTGCACCCATTCCACCTCGCCCATGGCCTCGAGCTTTTCGGTGTTGATCACCGCGCTCTTCCAGGTCAGCGGCACGGCACCGCCGGTGTAACCGGTGCCGCCGCCCCGCGGGATGATGGTCAGGCCGAGCTCGATGCAGCCGGCCACCAGCGCGGCCATCTCGGCCTCGCTGTCGGGGGTGAGCACAACGAAGGGGTACTCGACGCGCCAGTCGGTGGCGTCGGTGACATGCGACACCCGCGACAGGCCGTCGAACTTGATGTTGTCCTTGGCCGTCACGCGGCCCAGCACCCGGCGGGTGCGCTGGCGCAGCGCGGCCACGTCGTCGAAACGCGTGGCAAAACGCTGCACGGCGGTGCGGGCGGCGACCAGCAGTTCGCCGACATGGCCGTCGCGGCCGGTGTCCACATCCGGCGTGCGGCGTTTGTCGATTTCGCCCAGGCGGTGTTTCAGCGCGTCGATCAACAGGCCGCGGCGCTTGGCGCTGGTGAGCAGGTCGTCTTCCAGGTACGGGTTGCGCTGCACGACCCAGATGTCGCCCAGCACCTCGTACAACATGCGGGCCGAACGGCCGGTGCGGCGCTCTTGCCGCAGCAGGTCCAGCAGTTCCCAGGCACGGCGGCCCAGCAGCCGCAGCACGATCTCACGGTCGGAGAAAGACGTGTAGTTGTACGGAATCTCGCGCAACCGGACCGCGGTGTCGAGCAGGTGCGCCGCGTGCGGCTGGAGGGGTTGCGGCGCGTTCATTGGAACCCGGAATGCTACCGCAGCGCAGCATTTCCGCCCGAGCGCAAGGTCAGCCCCGAGGGGGTTATCCCCCTTGCCCGCGACCATGCGGGCATGACAGAAACGGCACTGTCACAAAACAACATGACACTCCCGTGTCTTTACGCGGGGGACCGCTGACGGAGTCTTGCACATGAAACTGAAAATGATCGCCCTGGCTGCCCTGACGGCAGCCGCTTTGCCCGCCTACGCCCAGGTCGAAATCCAGTGGTGGCACTCGATGAGTGGCCAGCTGGGGGAATGGGTCAACGGCCTGGCCAAGGACTTCAACTCGAAGCAGACCGCCTACAAGGTGGTGCCGGTGTTCAAGGGCACCTACCCCGAGTCCTTCGCCGCGGCCATCGCGGCCTTCCGCGCCGGCAACGCGCCGCATGTGCTGCAGGTCTTCGAGGTCGGCACGGCCAGCATGATGGCCAGCAAGGGCGCCATCAAGCCGGTGAGCGAGATCATGCAGATGGGTGGCGCCAAGTTCGACACCTCGGTCTACGTGCCGGCCGTGTCGGGTTATTACACCGCGCCGAACGGCCAGATGCTGAGCCTGCCGTTCAACAGCTCGACCACGGTGTTCCACTACAACAAGGACGCCTTCAAGGCCGCCGGTCTGAACCCCGACAGCCCGCCGACCACCTGGCCCGAAGTGGCCCTGGCCGCCGCCAAGCTGAAGGCCAGCGGCCACAAGTGCCCCTTCACCACCAGCTGGCAGAGCTGGACGCAGCTGGAGAGTTTTTCCGCCTGGCACAACGTGGAGTTCGCCACCCAGCGCAACGGCTTCAACGGCCTGAACACCCGCCTGGCCGTGACCACGCCGCTGCATGTGCGCCACATCGAAAACCTGGCCAACATGGCGCAGCAGGGGCTGTTTGTCTACAAGGGCCGCAACAACTCGGCCGACGCCACCTATGTGTCGGGTGAATGTGCCATGACCACCGGCTCGTCGGCGCTGTACGGTGCGGTCAAGCGCAACGCCAAGTTCCAGGGTGGCATCGGCGCCCTGCCCTTCTACCCGGACGTGCCCGGTGCGCCGCAGAACACCGTGATCGGCGGTGCCAGCCTGTGGGTGATGAACGGCAAGAAGGCCGAAGAGTACAAGGGCGTGGCCGAGTTCTTCACCTACCTGTCCAACGCCGACGTGCAGGCCAAGAGCCACCAGGAGACGGGTTACCTGCCCATCACCACGGCGGCCTTCGGCATCACCGAAAAGAGCGGCTTCTACAAGCAGAACCCGGGCACGGATGTCTCGGTGTCGCAGATGATCCGCAAGACCACCGACAAGTCGCGCGGCATCCGCCTGGGCAACTTCGTGCAAATCCGCACCATCATCGACGAAGAGCTTGAACAGGTCTGGGCCGGCAAGAAGACCGCCAAAGAAGGCCTGGACACGATCAAGAAGCGTGGCGATGTCGAGCTTGAGAAGTTCGAGAAGGCCAACAAGGGCTGACCTTCAAGCCCCCCTGTGAACGGCAAGGCCTGAGGGCCTTGCCGTTTGTTTTGTACCATCCGCCCCCCAATGGCTGCCGAAAAACGCGTTCGCTTCAAGAGTTGGTGGTTGCCCTGGGTGCTGGTGGCACCGCAGTTGGCCATCGTCATCGTCTTTTTCTTCTGGCCGGCCGGACAGGCGCTGTACCAGAGCGTGCTGCGTGAAGACGCGTTTGGCACCAGCAGCGAGTTCGTGGGCTGGGAGAACTTCGAGGCGCTGTTCGCCGACGAGACCTACCTCGCGTCCTTCAAGACCACCGCGGTGTTTTCGCTGCTGGTGGCCACGATGGGTCTGAGCGTGTCGTTGGCCCTGGCGGTGATGGCCGACCGCGTGGTCAAGGCCTCGGGCGTGTACCGCACGCTGCTGGTCTGGCCTTATGCCGTGGCGCCGGTGGTGGCCGGGGTGTTGTGGCTGTTCATGTTCGCGCCGTCCATCGGCGTCGTGAGCTTCTGGCTCAACGCGATGGGCTTCGACTGGAACCACCTGCTGGACGGCACCGACGCGATGATCCTGATCGTGATGGCCGCCGTGTGGAAGCAGGTGTCCTACAACTTCCTGTTTTTTCTGGCCGGGCTGCAAAGCATCCCGAAGAGCCTGGTCGAGGCCGCGGCCATCGACGGGGCCGGCCCCTGGCGCCGCTTCTGGACCGTGCAGTTCCCGCTGCTGACGCCAACCACGTTTTTCCTGGTCGTGATCAACATCGTCTACGCGTTTTTCGACACCTTCGCCATCGTCGATGCGGCCACCAGCGGCGGGCCGGGCAAGGACACCGCGATCCTGGTCTACAAGGTGTATTTCGATGGCTTCAAGGCCATGGACCTGGGCGGCTCGGCCGCGCAATCGGTGGTGCTGATGTTGATCGTCGTGGCGCTCACGGTGGTGCAGTTCCGATACGTGGAACGGAAAGTCAATTACTGATGTCTACCCCCTACAAGCCTGCGGCTTGGTCCCCCCGAGGGGGATCAGGCTTCTTCGGGCGGCCGAGCGAAGCCTGATGGTCGAGAACCGCCCCCTCGCGACCACACTGTCGCATGTCGTGCTGGTGCTGGGTGTGCTGATCGTGGCCTTCCCGGTCTACATCACCTTCGTCGCCAGCACGCAGACGGCCGAGCAGATCGTGCAGAACGTGCCGATGTCGCTGCTGCCGGGCGACAACATCGTGCAGAGCTACAAACTCGCGCTGTTCGGCGGCCAGACGGAGTACGGCAGCACCATCGCGCCGGTGGCGCCGATGATGCTGGTCAGCCTGATCACGGCGCTGGTGATCGCGCTGGGCAAGATCGTGATCTCGCTGCTGTCGGCCTTTGCGGTGGTGTACTTCCGCTTCCCGGGCCGCACCCTCGTGTTCTGGATGATCTTCATCACGCTGATGCTGCCGGTGGAGGTGCGCATCCTGCCCACCTACAAGGTCATCTCCGACCTCGGCATGCTCAACAGTTATGCCGGGCTCACGGTGCCGCTGATCGCCAGTGCCACCGCCACCTTTTTGTTCCGCCAGTTTTTCCTGACCGTGCCGGACGAGCTGGTGGAGGCCGCGCGCATCGACGGTGCCGGCCCGCTGCGCTTTTTCAAGGACGTGCTGCTGCCGCTGTCCAGCACGTCCATCGCGGCCATCTTCGTGATCCAGTTCATCTACGGCTGGAACCAGTACCTGTGGCCGCTGCTGGTGACCACCAGCGAAGACATGTACCCGGTGGTGATGGGCATCAAACGCATGATCTCCGGCGGCGACGCCGCCACGGAATGGAACGCGGTGATGGCCACCGCGATGCTGGCGATGATCCCGCCGGCGCTGGTGGTGCTGCTGATGCAGCGCTGGTTCGTCAAGGGTCTGGTCGACGCGGAAAAGTAAGAGAACAAGCCATGGGTGCCATCGCACTGCGCAACGTCGAAAAGACCTACGGCTTCGGCCACAAATCCGTGAAGGTGATCCACGGCGTCAACGCCGAGATCCCGGACGGCGAGTTCATCGTCATCGTCGGGCCCTCGGGCTGCGGCAAGAGCACGCTGCTGCGCATGGTGGCGGGGCTGGAAGAGATCACCGGCGGCGAGATCCACATCGGCGGGCGCATCGTCAACCAGCTGGAACCGGCCGAACGCGACATCGCGATGGTGTTCCAGAACTACGCGCTGTACCCGCACATGAGCGTGTACGACAACATGGCCTACGGCCTGAAGATCGCGAAGAAATCCAAGGCCGAGATCGACGAGCGCGTGAACAAGGCCGCCAAGATCCTGGAGCTGGGCGCACTGCTGCAACGCAAGCCGCGCGAGCTGTCGGGCGGCCAGCGCCAGCGCGTGGCCATGGGGCGCGCCATCGTGCGCCAGCCGGCGGTTTTTTTGTTCGACGAGCCACTCTCCAACCTGGACGCCAAGCTGCGTGCGCAAACCCGGCTGGAGATCCAGAAGCTGCACCAGGAGCTGGGCGTGACCTCGCTCTTCGTCACGCACGACCAGGTCGAGGCGATGACACTCGCGCAGCGCATGATCGTGATGAACGGCGGCCGCATCGAGCAGATGGGCACACCGGAGCAGGTGTACCAGAAGCCTGCCAGCACCTTTGTGGCCGGTTTCATCGGCAGCCCGCCGATGAACCTGCTGACGGGCGAGGTGGTGGCCGGTGGCTTCCGCAGTGGCGCGCAGACGCTGCCGCTGCCGAGCCCGGCCCCGCGCAGCGGTGCGCTGATGCTGGGCGTGCGCCCGGAACACGCCGAGTTGCGCGAAGGTGGCGGCTGGACCATGAAGGTCGAGATGATCGAGATGCTGGGCGCCGAGCGCCTGGTCTACGGCCGGCTGGGCGAGGTGCTGTTCACCGTGCGGCTGGATGGCACGCTGGTGCCGCCGAAGCTGGGTGACGTGGTGGGCCTGCATGTGCCGGCCGCGCAGCTGCACTGGTTCGACACCGACGGCCGGCGCGTCGAATGACGACGACTGCCTGGCCCTACCCGCTGTGGATCGCCCACCGCGGTGCCGGCAAGCTGGCGCCGGAGAACACGCTGGCCGCCTTCCGCCTGGGCGCCGCGCACGGTTACCGCGCCTTTGAGTGTGACGTGAAGCTCAGCGCCGACGGTGTGCCCTTTGTGCTGCACGACGCCGAGCTGGACCGCACCAGCAGCGGCAAGGGCCGCGCGGCCGATCTGGCCTGGTCGGCCTTGTCGCAGCTGGATGCCGGTGGCTGGCACAGCCGCGCCCATGCCGGCGAGCCGCTGCCCACGCTGGCCGGCATCGCGGCCTACGTCCGTGCCAACGGTTTTCATCTGAACATCGAGATCAAACCCACACCGGGCGATGAACACGCCACCGGGCGTGTGGTGGCCGCTGCCGCCGCGCAGCTGTGGGCCGGTGCCGCCGTGCCGCCGCTGCTCAGCTCGTTCCGGCCCGAATCCCTGCTGGGCGCGCGTGAAACAGCACCCGATCTGCCACGGGCGCTGCTGCTGGACACGCTGTGGCCGGGCTGCATCGAGATGGCCACGTCGCTGGGCTGCGTGGCCGTGGTGACGAACCACCGCGTGATGGACGAAGCGCTGCGTGCGCAGTTGCAGGGCTTGGGCCTGCGCGCGCTCTGTTACACCGTCAACGAAACAGCCGATGTGGCGCGCCTGCGTGCGCTGGCGGTGGACGGCCTCATCACCGACGCCGTCGACCGCTTTTCGCCTGCGGCTTAGCGCGCAGATCAGGTCGCCGTCGGCGCGACGGTGGCTTCGCCACCCAGCCAGGCGCGCGAGTCTTCGGCCTCGGGCAATTTTTTCAGGTCACGGATCAGCGCCAGCCGGGTGGCCAGCAGTGCCGCACCCATCGCCAGGCAGCCGGCGAACACCAGCGACGCCCGCAGGCCCACGTGTTCGCCCAACCAGCCGCCCAGCAGCGCCCCGGGGCCGGCGGGCAGCACCGTCATCCAGCGCATGGTGCTGGTCATGCGGCCCAGCAAGGGCTCGGGTGTCACGGCCTGCCGCAGCGACAGGAAGTTGATGAACACCAGCACGGCGCCAAAGCCGAACAGCACCAGCATGCCGGCAAAAGCCGCCACGCCCCAGGCCGACAGCGGCGCCACCGCCAACACCAGCCAGCCCGAGGCCGAAATCGCCAGGCCCGCCGTGAGCGCGCGGCCCGGCCCCAGACGCTCGCTGATGCGGTGGCCCAGCACGCTGGCCAGCACCGTGCCCACACCCAGGCCCACGTAGCTCAGGCCCACGGCCTGTTCGGACAAACCCAGCTGCCGGGTGGCAAACAGGATCTGCACCACCATGGCCATGTGGTGCGCCATCTGCCACAGGCCCACCAGCACGGCCAGCGTCATCAGCAGGCGCTGGCTGGACACGAAGCGCAGGCCGGCTTTCAGATCCCGCCAGAAGTGGCGCTGGGTGCGCGTGTCGCGCCGCTCCTGCACCCGCACGCCACGCAGGATGGCGGCGGAAAACAGCACCAGGGCCGCATCGGCCAGCAGCGCCACGGGGGCGCCGACCAGCTTGATCAGCAGACCGGCCACCCCGGGCCCGGCGACCTCGGCACCCGAGCTGGCGAGTGCGTTCTTGGCGTGGGCCTCCACCAGCCGGTCGCGTGCCACGACCTGCGTCAGCACGATCTGTGCAGCACTGCCGGCCACCGTGTAGACACAGCCGATGCCGAAGCCCACGGTGTAGAGCCAGGGCATGCTGAGCCAGCCCATCCACCAGGCCAGCGGCACGCTGGCCACGGCCACCGCGATGGTGACCTCGCCAATCACGTAGACCGGCAGCTTGCGCACCCGGTCCAGCCACACGCCGGCGGGCAGCGACAGCAGCGCAAACGGGATGATCTCCATCGCCGTCAGCAGGCCCATCTGCGTGGGCGTGGCCTGCAACAGCACCGCGGCCGTGAGCGGCAGCGCGAGCATGGTGATCTGGCCCCCGAAGGAGCTGATCAGGATGGAGCTCCACAGACGGCGGTAGACCGCGTCGCGGAGCAGATCGTCGGGGCGCAGCGTGAGCCTGTGGCGCAACGCCTGCAGCCATTGCAGCAGTCCGGTGCGCTTCATGGCAGCGCCACCTTTCGTTTATCTTGAGATAAACGAATGTTATCAGTGCAGCCGTGGCGCCAGCAAGTGGAACAAGGGGTGAAACAACAGCGAATCAGCTCCTGTAATCCGCATTGATGCTGACGTAGTCGTGCGACAGGTCACAGGTCCAGACCGTGGCCGATGCCTCGCCACGGTGCAGGTGCACCCGCACCGTGATCTCGGCCTGCTTCATCACACGTTGGCCTTCGGCCTCCTGGTAACCCGGGTGACGGCCGCCGGCCTGGGCGACCAGCACGTCGTCCAGGTGCAGGTCGATCAGGGCCTGGTCCAGGTCCGGGATGCCGGCGTAACCCACCGCGGCCAGGATGCGGCCGAGGTTGGGGTCGCTCGCAAAAAACGCCGTCTTCACCAGCGGTGAATGCGCGATGGCGTAGGCCACGAGCTTGCACTCGTCCGTGTTGCGGCCACCGTCGATCTGCACGGTGATGAACTTGGTGGCGCCTTCACCGTCGCGCACGATGGCCTGCGCCAGGGTCTGCGCCACCGCAATCACCGCCTCGGCCAGCGCCCGGCCAGCGGGTGAATCGAGTGTGGTGATGGGCGCATGGCCCGCGCGCCCCGTGGCCATCAGCACAAAGGAGTCGTTGGTCGAGGTGTCGCCGTCGATGGTGATGCGGTTGAAGCTGCGGTCGGCCGCTTCGCGCACCAGGCCCTGTAGCAGGCCGGGGGCCAGCACCGCATCGGTGGCCATGAAACCCAGCATCGTGGCCATGTTCGGCCGGATCATGCCGGCGCCCTTGGAGATGCCGGTGACGGTGACCGTGTGGCCATCGATCTGCACCTGGCGTGATGCGGCCTTGGGCACGGTGTCGGTGGTCATGATGCCTTGTGCGGCGTCGCCCCAATGGCCTGCCCCGGCGGCCTGCAGGTCAGCCCAGGCCGCGGGCAGCGCTGCGGTGATGCGGTCCACCGGCAGCGGCTCCATGATGACGCCGGTGGAAAACGGCAGCACCTGCGCCGGCACGCAGCCCGCGATGGCGGCCAGCGCCGCGCAGGTCTGCTGCGCAGCGGCCAGGCCGGGGGCGCCAGTGCCCGCGTTGGCGTTGCCGGTGTTGACCACCAGCGCGCGGATGCCGGCGCCTGCTGCCAGGTGCGCCTGGCAGACCTGCACCGGCGCGGCGCAGAAGCGGTTCTGTGTGAACACGCCGGCCACCTGCGCGCCCTCGTCGAGTGCAAACACCACCAGGTCGCGCCGGTTCGCCTTGCGCACGCCGGCCATCGTGGTACCGATGCGCAGGCCCGGCACGGGCAGCAGCGTCGAGGCGTCTAGGGGAGCAAGGTTCACGGGCATGGTGGTCTGTGGACAGAGGTTGGACAGGCGTTGACACGCAGCGCGCGGCGATTGTGGCACCACCCCCCGGGTCAAGGGGTTGGGCACGCTCCGTGCATGCCACAGCAGGACTGCTCAGGGAAAGCCCTCCTACTAGGGGGCAACCCGCCGGGCAGCATCCCCCCGGTCTTGCGGCGCGGAAGATCCTGCGCCGTGGGTCGACAACGCAGCACCGGGCCCACACGCGGGCCGCGGTGACACCCTTGAGTCTTCAGCAGGAGGTCTGGCATGAATCAAACCCGTACAGCAATCGCGCTGGCGGTTGCGGCAACCTTGTCGATGGGCGCATTCGCGGCAAAGCCGTCGATGTCCGTCCCGGCAACAGCCGCTGAGAATGGTCGTCTGTGGTTCGTTGAACTCGCCGGTGTGCCGGTGGCCGATGGCCGCGCCCGCAACGCGGTGCAGTCGGAAAAGGCGGCCTTCCGTGCCGCCGTCGCCCAGGCCGGCATCAAGTTCAAGGAGCGCCGTTCCTTTGACGTGCTGTTCAACGGCTTCTCGGTGGAAGTGGACGCCGCGAACCGCCTGAAGCTGGCCCGTCTGAAGGGCGTGAAAGCCCTGTACCCGGTGGACATCATCCAGCGTCCGGCCGCGGCCGTGACATCGGACACCGCGCCCGAGATGGCGGCAGCCCTGGCGCTGACCGGCGCCGACGTGGCGCAGAACTCGCTCGGCCTGTCGGGTGTGGGCATCAAGGTCGGCATCGTCGACACCGGCGTCGACATCGACCACCCGGCTTTCGGTGGCACCGGCACCCCCGGCACCACGCCCTTCCCGTCGGCCCGTGTGATCACGGGTTACGACCTGGTGGGTGACAACTACAACTCCAGCGGCACGGCCGAGCAGCAGATCCCCGTGCCCGATGCGAACCCCGACGACTGCGGCGGCCACGGTACGCACGTGGCCGGCATCGTGGGCGCCAACGGTGGCGGCATCAAGGGGGTGGCCCCGGCGGTTTCGTTCGGTGCGTACCGCGTCTTCGGCTGCGCCGGCACGTCGTCCTCCGACGTCATCGTCGAGGCGCTGGAGCGTGCCTACGCCGACGGCATGCAGGTCATCAACCAGAGCCTGGGTGCCGCCCGCCAGTGGCCGGCCTACCCCACCGCCCAAGCCTCCAGCCGGCTGGTGGCCAAGGGTGTCGTGATGGTGGCCTCCATTGGCAACAACGGCCCGCTGGGATCGTCGCCCGACGCGCTGTTCGCCGCCGGCGCACCGGGTGTGGGCAAGAACGTGATCGGTGTCGCTTCATACGACAACGCCCAGCGCGCCTTCACCGTGGCCGACACGCCCTATGGCTTCAACCCGGCCACCGGCTCACCGCTGCCGCCGCTGACGGGCAGCCTGCCGATGGCGCGGAGCGGCAACGTCACCACGGTTGACGACCTCTGCGTGGCGGTGCCGGCCGGCACCTTCACCGGCCAGGCCGTGCTGGTGCGCCGCGGCACCTGCTCGTTTTTCATCAAGGCCAGCAACGCGATGAACGCCGGCGCTGCGGCCGTGGTGCTGTACAACAACCAGGCCGGGGCGTTGAATGCCACGGTGGCCGGCACGCCTGCCATCACCATCCCGGTGGTGGGTGTTGCGGCCGTGCAAGGTGCGGCACTGGACGCCGCCATCGCGGCCGGCCCGACCACCCTGTTCTGGGGCGACCAGTACGTGGGCTTCCCCTACGGCACGGGGGGTCTGATCTCCGGCTTCAGCTCCTTCGGCATGGCGGCGGACCTGAGCATCAAGCCGCAGATCGGCGCACCGGGCGGTGCCATCCTCTCCAGCTACCCGCTGGAACTGGGCGGCGCGGCAACGCTGTCGGGCACCTCGATGTCGGCCCCGCACGTGGCCGGCGGTGTGGCGCTGATCCTGGAAGCCAAGCCCACGCTGCGCGCCAGCGCGATGAAGGGCCGGCTGCAGAACGTGGCCGACCCGAAGGCCTGGTCGGGCAACGCGGCGCTGGGTCTGACGGACTACAGCTTCCGCCAGGGCGCAGGCATGATGGACATCGTCAGCAGCGTCACGACGACGGGCAGCGTTTCGCCCAGCGAGCTGTCACTGGGCGAAAGCGCCGGCGGGCCTTCGGTGAAGACCATCACCGTGCGCAACCTGTCGACATCGCCCGCCAGCTACACGGTGGGGCATGTCTCGGGGGTGGCCGCAGGCCCGAACACCACGTCGGGCACGTCGTACAACGTCTCGGGCACGTTTGACGCACCTGCCGCGGTGAGTTTCAGCCAGAGCGCGCTGAACATCCCGGCCCTGGGCACCGCCAGCTTCGATGTCACCATCGAAGCCAACGCGACGCTGCCGGACCGCAGCCTGTACGGTGGTTACATCACGCTCACGCCGCAGGGCACGGGCACGTTGATGAGCGTGCCCTACGCCGGCTTCAAGGGTGACTACCAGAGCTACCAGGTGCTGACCCCGACGGCCAACGGCTTCCCGTGGCTGGCCACGCTGGTGGCTGGCAGCTACACCAACCAGCCGGGGGGTGCGAGCTACACGATGCTCGACGGGGACATCCCGTACTTCCTGATGCACCTGGACCACCTGTCCCGGCGCATCAAGCTGGAGGCCTACGATGCCACGGGCGCCCTGGTGGGCAAGGTGAGTGACGACGAGCACTTCACCCGCAACTCGACCCCGACCGGCTTCTTCGCCTTCACCTGGGACGGTGTCACCTACCGCGGCCCGACCGGCAACCCGGTGCTGGTGCGCACGGCACCGAACGGCGTCTACACCATCAAGGTGTCGGTGCTCAAGGCGCTGGGCGACGAGGCCAACCCGGCCGACTGGGAAACCTGGACGTCGCCGCCGGTCACGCTGGCCCGCCCGGAAAAACAACCGACCCGCACGGTGGCTGGCAAGTAACAGCAATCGACCACCGCCAAACAGAAGGGGCCCCGCGGGGCCCCTTTTTTCATGCCCGGATGCGACAGCCGGTGGGTTGTTTCAGGCCAGCTTGCCGTGGCAGGCCTTGTACTTCTTGCCGCTGCCACAGGGGCAGGGGTCGTTGCGGCCGACCTTGGGCAGCACGGTGGAAGGATCGGCCTCCGACACCACACTGCCGTCTTCGTTGGGGTGGGTGTAGGTCACGTTCTCCAGCTGGCTGGCCTGTTGTTCGATGGCCTCGGCCGCCGCACTGGCCTGCTCCTGCGACTGGATGCGCACCGTCATCAGCACCCGCGTGACGTCCAGCTTCACCACGTCCAGCAGTTGCGAGAACAGCTCGAAAGCCTCGCGCTTGTATTCCTGCTTCGGGTTCTTCTGCGCATAACCGCGCAGGTGGATGCCCTGGCGCAGGTAGTCCAGCGCCGCCAGGTGCTCGCGCCAATGGCTGTCCATCGACTGCAGCAGCACCATGCGCGTGAACGGTGTGAACTGGGTGGCGCCGACGATCTCCAGCTTCTGGCGGTACAGCGCATGCGCCGCGGCCACGACCTTGTGCAGCACGTCGTCGTCGGTGATGGCGTCGGCGGCGGCCACCTCGGCCTGCAGCGGCAGATCCAGTTGCCACTCGTCCTTCAGCACCTTTTCGAGCGTGGGCAGGTCCCACTGCTCTTCCAGGCTTTCGACTGGCACGTACGTGCGCACCACATCGGTCATCGCACTTTCACGCAGGTTGGCGATCTGTTCGTCCAGGTCGGCCGACTCCAGGATCTCGTTGCGCTGCTGGTAGATCACCTTGCGCTGGTCGTTGCTGACGTCGTCGTACTCCAGCAGCTGCTTGCGGATGTCGAAGTTGCGGGCCTCGACCTTGCGCTGCGCACTTTCGATGCTGCGGTTCACGATGCCGGCTTCGATGGCCTCGCCTTCGGGCATCTTCAGCCGGTCCATGATGGCGCGCACGCGGTCGCCGGCGAAGATTCGCATCAGCGAATCGTCCAGCGACAGGTAGAAGCGGCTGGAGCCCGGGTCGCCCTGGCGGCCGGAGCGGCCGCGCAGCTGGTTGTCGATGCGCCGGCTTTCGTGGCGCTCGGTGGCCACGATGCGCAGGCCGCCAGCGGCCTTGACCTGCTCGTGCAGGCCTTGCCACTCGTCGTGCAGTTGTTTGGCGCGCGCCTGCTTTTTTTCCTCCGACAGCTCGGGGTCGGCTTCCAGGATCTGGATCTGCTTCTCGACGTTGCCACCGAGCACGATGTCGGTGCCGCGGCCGGCCATGTTGGTGGCGATGGTCAGCATCTTCGGCCGCCCGGCCTGGGCCACGATCTCGGCCTCCTTGGCGTGCTGCTTGGCGTTCAGCACCGCGTGCGGCAGTTTGGCCTTGGTGAGCAGGTCCGACAGCAGCTCGGAGTTTTCGATCGAGGTCGTGCCCACCAGCACCGGCTGGCCCCGTTCGTAGCAGTCCTGCAGGTCCTTGACGACGGCGTCGTACTTCTCCTTCGTCGTCTTGTAGATCAGGTCGTTGTCGTCCTTGCGGATGGTCGGCCGGTTCGGCGGGATGACCACGGTTTCCAGGCCGTAGATCTCCTGGAACTCGTAGGCCTCGGTGTCGGCCGTGCCCGTCATGCCGCCCAGCTTGCCGTACATGCGGAAGTAGTTCTGGAAGGTGACCGAGGCCAGGGTCTGGTTCTCGCTCTGGATCTGCACACCTTCCTTGGCCTCGACGGCCTGGTGCAGGCCGTCGCTCCAGCGCCGGCCCGTCATCAAGCGGCCGGTGAACTCGTCGACGATCACGACCTCGTCGTTCTGCACCACGTAATGCTGGTCACGGTGGTACAGGTGGTTGGCGCGCAGGGCCGCGTACACATGGTGCATCAGCGCGATGTTGGCCGGGTCGTACAGGCTGGCGCCTTCGGCCAGCAGGCCGGCCGCACCCAGCATCTGCTCGGCTTTTTCGTGGCCCGATTCCGTCAGGAAGACCTGGTGCGTCTTTTCGTCCACCGTGAAGTCACCGGCTTCGATGACACCTTCGCCGGTGCGCGGGTCGGCTTCGCCGATCTGCTTCTTCAGCTGCGGGATCACCGTGTTGATGCGCACGTACATCTCGGTGTGGTCTTCGGCCTGGCCCGAGATGATCAGCGGCGTGCGGGCCTCGTCGATCAGGATCGAGTCCACCTCGTCGACGATGGCGAAGTTCAGGCCGCGCTGCACCCGGTCGCGCAGCTCGTAGACCATGTTGTCGCGCAGGTAGTCGAAGCCGAACTCGTTGTTCGTGCCGTAGGTGACGTCGGCGGCAAAGGCGGCCTGCTTTTCGGCGCGGCTCAGGCCCGGCACGTTGATGCCGACCGTCAGGCCCAGGAAGTTGTACAGCCGCGCCATCCACTCGGCGTCACGCCGGGCGAGGTAGTCGTTGACGGTGACCAGGTGCACACCCTTGGCCGGCAGGGCGTTCAGGTAGACCGGCAGCGTGGCCATCAGCGTCTTGCCTTCACCGGTGCGCATCTCGGCGATCTTGCCTTCGTGCAGCGCCATGCCACCGATCAGCTGCACGTCGAAGTGGCGCATCTTCAGCACGCGCTTGCCGGCTTCACGCACCACCGCGAAGGCTTCGGGCAGCAGGTCGTCCAGCGCGGTGCCGGCGGCCAGGCGTTCGCGGAAGACCGTGGTCTGCGCCTGCAAGGTGGCGTTGTCCATGGCCTCGAACCGCGGCTCCAGGGCATTGATCTGCGCGACGGTGCGGCGGTAGCCCTTCAGCAGGCGTTCGTTGCGGCTGCCGAAGATCTGGGTCAGGATTTTGGGGAACATGGGGAGGACGCCGGAGTGGTGCCGCCGAAGGGCGCGTGGCACCGCCGGGCTGCATGGCCGGCTGGCGTGAAACGCGCCCCGTGGTCGTCGGAAGAATCGAGAGTGGAGGCACCGGCCCGAACTTCAAGCCAGAAGTTCAAACCAGCGCGCAGCGCAACCACTCAGTTTAGCACCCGCCCTGGCACGGGCTGGACGGCGCCACCCGCCAGAAACCGTGCCGGGTTTTGCGGCACACCTTGCACCAGCACCTCGAAGTGCAGGTGCGGGCCGGTCGAACGGCCGGTGCTGCCGACGTCGGCCACCTTCTGCTGGCGCCGCACCAGGTCACCCACCGCCACATGCACCTGGCTCAGGTGGGCGTAACGCGTGACCAGCTGGTTGCCGTGGTCCAGCACCAGCAGGCGGCCGTACTCCGGGTGCCATTCAATGCCCTGCACCACGCCCCCGGCAGCCGCATGCACGGGCGTGCCGGGGTCGGCCGGAAAGTCCAGGCCGGTGTGCAAGGCCTGGCGGCCGTTGAAGGGGTCGTACCGGAAGCCGAAGCCTGAGCCCACCGGGCCCTCCACCGGGCGTGTGCTGGGCACCAGCAGGGCCTGCAACCGGGTTTCGAGCAGGCGCGACTCGATCAAGGTGAAGACGTCGGCGTTCAGCGCCACACGGTCGTCCAGCTCGGCCAAGGACTGGTTCAGGGTCTCCAGCGAGCTGCCACGCAGGGGGCGGAATGGGCCTCCTTTGCCGTCACGCCCCTCGCGGCCCCGCGTGGGCGCAGAAGCGGCCGGGTCGGCCGGCTGCAGATCGGCTGCCTTCACGCCGGCCAGGCCCGAGACACGTTCGCCCATCATCTGCAGGCTCAGCAACTTGGCCTGCATCTCGCCCACCTTGTGCGCCATCGCGTCCAGGTTTTCGCGCATGAAACGTTCGCGCTGGGCCAGGTCTTCGCGCACCACCCAGCGCACCAGCTGGCTGACCACCGGCCAGCCTTCGCGCGCGGCCTGCAGAAAGAAGTAGTGGTACACGCCACCCGAGGTCAACATCAGCAGCAGCGCCGCGAGCAGTGCGCCCAGCAACAGCTTCCAGCGCGGGAGGTGCAGCACACGGGTGCGTGCCATGCTGCCGTGGGTGATCAGGATCTGCATCGCTACACTCCGTCGGCATGCGCCGCGCCGTCCCTGCCCCACCCCTGAAGCTGTCGGTGCCCATGACCGACGCCCTGGCCCAGAGCGCCCCGCTGGCCGGCTTGCTGCAGCGTGTGCAGCAATCGCAGGCGCGTTACGCCGCGATCAAGTCGGCCCTGCCGGGACAGCTGGCCGGCCAGGCCGCACCCGGCCCGCTGGACGAGACCGGCTGGACCCTGCTGGCCCGCAACGGCGCCGCGGCGGCCAAGATCAAACAATGTGTGCCCAGGCTGCAGGCCAGCCTGGCGGAGCAGGGCTGGCCCGCGCTGGAGATCCGGGTCAAGGTGCACGTGTCTCGCGGGGTGTGAAGACCGTGGTGCCGGCTTTCGGAATCGAACCGAAGACCTTCCGCTTACAAGGCGGGTGCTCTACCAACTGAGCTAAGCCGGCGCGAGCGCCAGATTCTAGGCGTGGCGCGCGTTCACTTGATGCGCTTGAGCGCCGGCCTGCCTCCGGTGGCAGGCGGCGGCGTGTCGTCGGGCGGCGCGTCGGGTGTGGCCGGTGCGGCTGGCGCGTTGCCCCCGTCTGCCGCCGCGGCGGCGGGCTCGGCGTCGGTGCTGGCCAGGCGCAGGCCCCGAGCCGGCGCGGGCGCGTCTGCCGCCGGTGCAGAGGTGGCGGCGGCCGGGTCAACATCCGACGGCGCAGGAAAAGCCATGCCCTGCCCGTTTTCGCGGGCGTAGATGGCCACCACATGGTCGACCGGCACCATGATCTCGCGCGAACTGCCGCCAAAACGGGCCTTGAACTCGATCGCCTCGTTGCCGAGCTTCAGGCCGGATGTGGCCTCGAAGCCGACATTGAGCACGATCTCGTTGTTCTTCACGTACTCCATCGGCACCTGCACGCGGCTGTCCACGTGCACCGCGATGTAGGGCGTGAAGCCGTTGTCGGTGCACCAGTCGTGCAGCGCCCGCAGCAGGTACGGGCGGGTCGAGCTGCCTTGTGCGTCAGGCGCGGCCGGCGTCGTCATCGCGGCCGCTCCTTACTTGCGCATGACCTTTTCGGACGGCGTCAGCGCCTCGATGTAGGCCGGGCGCGAGAAGATGCGCTCGGCGTACTTCAGCAGCGGCACGGCGTTTTTGCTGAGGTCGATGCCGTAGTAGTCCAGGCGCCACAGCAGCGGCGCGATGGCGACATCGAGCATGCTGAAGTCGTCGCCCAGCATGTACTTGTTCTTCAGGAAGATCGGCGCCAGCTGCAGCAGCCGCTCGCGGATCTGCGTGCGGGCCTTCTCCAGCTGTTTGTCCGTGGCCTTGACGCCGCGGCCTTCCAGCAGGTTCACGTGGGCGAACAGTTCCTTCTCGAAATTGAAGAGGAACAGGCGCACACGGGCCCGCGCGACGGGGTCGCCTGGCATCAGCTGCGGATGCGGGAACCGTTCGTCGATGTACTCGTTGATGATGTGCGACTCGTACAGGATGAGGTCGCGTTCGACGAGGATGGGCACCTCGTTGTACGGGTTCATCAGTGCGATGTCTTCAGGCTTGGCGAACAGGTCGACGTCACGGATCTCGAAATCCATGCCCTTTTCGAACAGCACGAAGCGGCAGCGGTGCGAGTAGGGACAGGTGGTCCCGGAGTAAAGCACCATCATGGCGGTGTGCTCCCTTCAGCAGCAGCGGGGTCCGCAGACCCCGGAAAACAAGAAACGCAGTGGGCCCGTGGGGCACCCACTGCGCTGTCCCGAACAATCGGGTCTTACTTGACGTCCTTCCAGAAGGACGCGTTCAGTCGCCAGGCGATCACGGTGAAACCGGCCAGGAAGATCAGCACCCAGACCCCCAGGCGCACCCGGTCGGTCTGGTTGGGCTCGGCCATCCATTGCAGGAAGGCCACCAGATCGGCCATGGCTTCGTTGTACTGCGCAGGCGACATCGTGCCCGGCGTGATCTGCTCGAAGCCCTTGAAGACGTGCACCGTCTTCGTGGCGTCGTGCGGGTCCTTCTCGTCGGCGTAGACGGCGCGCTGCTGGCCCTGCAGCTGCCACAGCACATGCGGCATGCCGACGTTCGGGAACGCCAAGTTGTTCCAGCCGGTGGCCTTGGTCTCGTCGCGGTAGTAGGTGCGCAGGTAGGTGTAGATGTAGTCGGCACCCGAGCCCTGGCCGGCCGCGGAACGCGAACGTGCGATCACGCTCAGGTCCGGCGGCTGCGCTCCGAACCATTCCTTGGCCTGCTTGGGGTCGAGGTTGACCTTCATCTGGTCACCGACCTTCTCGCCGGCGAACATCAGGTTGCCGGTGATCTGCGCCTCGGTCAGCCCGATGTCGCGCAGCCGGTTGTAGCGCATGTACTCGGCGCTGTGGCAGTTCAGGCAGTAGTTGGCGAACAGCTTGGCACCGTTCTGCAGCGCTGCCATGTCGGTGACTCGTTCGGTCGGGAACTTGTCCCAGGCAATGCCACCACCGGCGGCTTGCGCCAGACCACCCGCCAACGACAGGCTGGACACGAGTGCCAGGATCAGCTTCTTCATGCAGTTCATTCGATCAGGCTCCGGCTCGTGTCAGTGCGGCTGGAAGGTCACGCGGTCGGGCACCGGCTTGAATTCGCCGATCTGGCTCCACCACGGCATCAGCACGAAGAAGCCGAAGTAGTAAACCGTGCCGATCTGGGCCACCAGGGTGCCGATGTCCGACGGCGGCTGGATGCCCAGGTAGCCCAGCACGAACATGTTGACGACGAAGATGCCGTACATGGTCTTGTGCCAGTTCGGGCGGTAGCGGATGGACTTGGCCGGGCTGTAGTCGAGCCAGGGCAGCGCGAACAGGATGATCACCGCACCGCCCATCACCACCACGCCCCAGAACTTGGCGTCGAAGGTCTTCAGCAGCGCGATGGCGACCACCGCCAGCACCGCGATGGCGATGCGGGCCTTGCCCTTGACCGCCAGCAACGAGACCACGCCGGCCAGGCCCACGATGCCGCACAGCACGTTGACCATCGGGTCGGTGGTGGCGCGCAGCATCGAGTAATAGGGCGTGAAGTACCAGACCGGCGCGATGTGCGCAGGCGTCTTCAGAGGGTCAGCCGGAATGAAGTTGTTGTATTCAAGGAAGTAGCCACCAAACTCCGGCGCGAAGAACACGATCGCGGTGAACACCATCAGGAACACGCTGGTCGCGTAGATGTCGTGCACGGTGTAGTAGGGGTGGAAAGGAATGCCGTCGAGCGGGATGCCCTTGGCATCTTTCTTGGCCTTGATTTCGACGCCGTCGGGGTTGTTGGAGCCCACTTCGTGCAGCGCGATGATGTGCGCCACCACCAGGCCCAGCAGCACCAGCGGCACGGCGATGACGTGGAAGCTGAAGAAGCGGTTCAGCGTGGCGTCGCCGACCACGAAGTCACCGCGGATCAGCAGCGCCAGGTCGGGGCCCACGAAGGGAATGGCGGCAAACAGGTTCACGATCACCTGGGCGCCCCAGTAGGACATCTGGCCCCAGGGCAGCAGATAGCCCATGAAGGCCTCGGCCATCAGGCACAGGAAGATCGCGCAACCGAACACCCAGACCAGCTCGCGCGGCTTGCGGTAGCTGCCGTAGATCAGGCCGCGGAACATGTGCATGTAGACCACCACGAAGAACGCCGAGGCGCCGGTGGAGTGCATGTAGCGGATCAGCCAGCCCCAGGGCACGTCGCGCATGATGTACTCGACCGATGCGAACGCCAGGTTGGCGTCGGGCTTGTAGTGCATCACCAGGAAGATGCCGGTGACGATCTGGATCACCAGCACCAGCAGCGCCAGGCTGCCGAAGAAGTACCAGAAGTTGAAGTTCTTCGGAGCGTAGTACTCCGACAGGTGGACGCGGTACGCCTCGAACGCCGTCGGGAAACGGTTCTCCAGCCAGACCGATGCCTGCTGGATGACCGGTGCGCCCTCGGGTGCTTCCTTGAATGTCGCCATGATGGTCCTCTGATCGGGGTGACTGCTGAGATCAGGCCTGCTTGTCTTCGCCGATCAGCAGTACCGTGTCGGACAGGTACACGTGCGGCGGGACTTCCAGGTTGTCGGGGGCAGGCTTGTTCTTGAAGACCCGGCCGGCGATGTCGAAGGTGGAGCCGTGGCAGGGGCACAGGAAACCACCGGTCCAGTCGTCAGGCAACGAGGGCTGCGCGCCGGGCTGGAACTTGTCGCTCGGCGAGCAGCCCAGGTGCGAGCAGATGCCCACAGCCACAAAGTACTCGGGCTTGATCGAGCGGTACTCGTTCTTGGCGTAGGCCGGCGTCGGGTACTGGGTGCGGTCGGACTTCGGATCGGCCACCTGGGGCTCGGTCTTCTTCAGCGAATCCAGCTGCTCCTTGGTCCGGCGCACGATCCACACCGGCTTGCCCCGCCACTCGACGGTGAGCTTCTCGCCGGGCTGCAGCGCGCCGATGTCCACACGCACCGGGGCACCGGCGGCCTTGGCACGCTCGGAGGGCGTGAACGTGCTGACAAAGGGCACGGCAACTGCCGCACCGCCAACGGCACCGGCGCCACAGGTGATGGCGATCCAGGTGCGGCGGCCGCGGTCAACTGCATCGTCATTCACGGCGCCATTCACAGCCTGACTCATGAAGATCCTCGTGTGGGGGTCAAAGGGCATTCGGGTCAACCCGGGATTCTAGCCCAGGCCCCTGCCCGGGCCACGAAGGCACAATCCGCCCGTTCAACACGGAGGAGGGAGCCATGGGCTTCATGACGGAATTCAAGGAATTTGCCACCAAGGGCAACGTGGTCGATCTCGCGGTCGGCGTGATCATCGGCGGCGCCTTCGGCAAGATCGTCGGCTCCCTGGTCGACGACGTGATCATGCCGGTGGTCAGCACCATCTTCGGCGGCCTGGACTTCAGCAACTACTTCATCCCGCTGGCCGGCCAGACCGCCACCGTGTTGGCCGAGGCCAAAAAGGCCGGCGCTGTGTTTGCTTACGGCAGTTTCATCACGGTGCTGCTGAACTTCATCATCCTGGCCTTCATCATCTTCATGATGGTCAAGCAGATCAACCGCATCAAGCGCGAAACCCCGGCCGCACCGCCGGCGCCCCCAGCCCCGACGCCCGAGGACGTGGTGCTGCTGCGCGAGATCCGCGATGCGCTGAAAAGCCGGGCTTGATCCCCGCTGCCGGTGTTTTCACCGGCGGGGGCGGCGTCGCATACTGCGTTCGCGAATGTCCGCCCCATGAACCCGACACCCGTCCACCGCCTGCCTGCCCTGATCGAAGCCGCTGCGCACCGCCTGAAGCTGGCGGCGCGTGCGGCGATTGAACGCACGATCGAAAGCCTGGGCCTGGCGGCCCTGGCGTCGTCGAACATCTTCCAGCGTGATGGCCTGCTGGGCGCGCAGTTCGAGCTCAACCGCAAGTCGGCCATGTTTGTCATGGCCTTCAATGAAAGCCTGGACGAACGCCTGAAGCTCGAAGCCGCGCCGCGCTCGCGCAGCGGCGCTGCCACCGCCTGGGACTCGCTGGTGCTGGTGGACGACCTGGAGGTGGAACGCAAGATTTCCGCCGACCGCTTTGGCATGGAGATCGCCCATGCCTGCGAGTGGGAACTGCGCGAGCTCGAGGGTTACATGGGCTCGCTGCTCGGTGCCACACAAGAGCGCAACCCGCTGCGGCCCGAGGTCGTGGGCATGGCCTTGATCAAGGGCATCGAAGCGGCCAGCGAGCGCATGGACGTGCGCACCCTGCTGCTGAGCGAGCTGGGCCGGGTGCTGGCGCTGGAGATGCGCGCGACCTACGCCGCCATCGTGGCGGACCTGCGCAAGGCCGGCGTGCAACCCGCCGGCCTGAGCGTGCGCAGCAGCCGCGAGCACAGCCGGCACGGCGGCCCCAGCACCCAGGGCTCCGGCCACGATGCGCTGGACGACAGCCCCGCTACCGGCCACGGCCACGGCCACGGCCACGGTTACGCCCCGCCCACCGCCCGCAGCCAATACGGCGGCGGCTCGCCGGGACACGGCCAGGCGGCGGCGGGACGCTTCGGCGCTTCAACACGTTCGGGCGCGCACTTCGGTGGTGGCGGCAGCGGCGGCGGCAGCTTCGGCCGTGTCGACGCCCAGATGATGTCGCTGATCCGCCGCCTGGCCCATGTGGAACAGGCCCTGCCCGGCGACCATGGCGGTGGTGGCGCGGTTGGCAGCGGCGGTGGCATGGGTGGCAGCAGCCACTGGGGCGACAGCGTCGGCGGTGGCCACCCGGCCGCGATGCCGGCCAACCTGATCCGCGCCCACCGCGACGAACTGCGCCAGGCCGCCAACGGCTCCATCGACCACATGGTGATCGATGTCATCGGCAGCCTGTTCGACCAGATCCTGTCCGACCCCAAGGTGCCGCCGCAGATGGCCCGCCAGATCGCGCGCCTGCAGCTGCCCGTGCTGCGTGCAGCGCTGGGCGACCCCACGTTTTTCTCGTCGCGCCGCCACCCGGTGCGGCGCTTCGTGAACCGCATCGCCTCGCTGGGCGCCGCGGTCGAGGACTTTGGCGACGACGAGGGCAAACGTTTCCTGGCGCGTGTGCGCGCGCTGGTGAACGACATCGTCGAAGGTGATTTCGACCAGATCGACCTGTACGAAAACAAGCTCGGCGAGCTGGAGCAGTTCATCGCCGAGCTGGCCACCGAAGAGGTGCAGGCCCACGGTGACCCGGCCGCGATGCTGGGCGAGAAAGAAACCGAGGTCCGGCTGGCGCAGCGTTACGCGCAGCAGCTGCAGTCCGAGCTGAAGGACCTGAACGGCCACGACTTCGTGCGCGACTTCCTGTCCGACGTCTGGAGCCAGGTGCTGGTGCAGGCGGCGTTGCGCCACGGTGCCGACGGCGAACGTTTCACCCGTCTGCGCACCGTCGCGCGCGACCTGTACATGAGCGTGCAGCCCAAGGGCACACCGCTGCAGCGCAAGGAATTCCTGGGCGCGCTGCCGAGGCTGATGCAGGGCCTGAACGAGGGCATGGAGCTGATCGCCTGGCCCGAGCCGGCGCGCAAGGCGTTTTTTGGCCAGCTGCTGCCGGCGCATGCCGAATCGCTGAAGGCGCCGCAAAGCCTGAGCACGCTGGACTGGAACCTGCTGGCCCGCCAGGTGGACGGCGCCTTCCAGACCCCGATGCCGAAGAAGGCGGACCTGCCACCACCCGACAGCACGCCGCCGGTCCTGAACGACGC
Source organism: Rubrivivax sp. (assembly GCA_018780805.1). Lineage (GTDB taxonomy): Bacteria > Pseudomonadota > Gammaproteobacteria > Burkholderiales > Burkholderiaceae_C > Rubrivivax. The sequence continues at coordinate 23,562 of JADMJD010000100.1, forward strand.
CGTGCCCGAGCCCCGCTTCACGCCGGAAGAAGCGGCCCGCGTGGGCCTGGTGGAAGAAAACAAGGTCGATTGGTCGGCCACCGTGGACATCGACCTCAGCGCCGAGCCGCCGCTGAGCGAGCAGGACATCCGCATCCAGGGCCTGCCGGCGCCGGAGCCGGTGGAACCCACGCACGGCAAGTCACTCGTGGAACATGTGGAACTGGGTTACCCGTACCAGATGAACGTCGATGGCGCCTGGCAGAAGGTCAAGCTGTCGCACGTCAGCCCAGGCCGCACCTTTTTCGTGTTTTCGCGCGGCAAACGCCACCAGCAGACCATCTCGTTGACGCACCGCATGCTGGCGCGCCTGTGCGAAACCGGGCGCTTCCGCGCCTTCGAGAGTGCCTACCTGATGGAGCGTGCCACGGCGCGTGCGCGCCGTCAGCTGTCGTCGCTGGGCGCAGCGGCCTGAGGGCCCGCTGGCCGATCGCTCAGGCGCCGCGCCATGCGCAGCGCCGCCACCAGGCTGGCCGGGTCGGCCCGACCGCGGCCGGCGATGTCGAAGGCCGTGCCATGGTCGGGGCTGGTGCGGACAAAGGGCAGGCCCAGCGTGACGTTCACGCCTTCCTCCACGCCCAGGTACTTCACCGGGATCAGGCCATGGTCGTGGGTCATCGCCACCACCAGGTCAAAGGCCCCGCGGCGGGCGCGCATGAACACCGTGTCGGGCGCCAACGGGCCCTGGGCGTCGATGCCTTCGGCGCGCGCCGCCTGCACCGCGGGTGCGATGAAACGGATCTCCTCGTCGCCGAACAGACCGCCCTCGCCGGCATGCGGGTTCAGGCCGGCCACCGCGATGCGCGGGGCGGGCTGGCCCCAGGCCCGTGCCGCCTGGTGCGCGATGCGCAGGGTCGAGAGCACGGCGTCGAAGTCCAGCGCCTCGATGGCCCGCCGCAGCGACACATGGATGGTGACCAGCACCACGCGCAGTTCGGGGTTGGCCAACATCATGCGCACCGGCGGCGGTGCTGCCGGGTTCGCCAGCGCCTGCAGCATCTCGGTGTGGCCCGGGTAGGGCACACCGGCGGCCGCCAGCGCCTCCTTGTGGATGGGCGCGGTCACGATCGCGCGGCCCTGGCCAACCTGAACCGCGGCCACCGCGGCTTCGATGCAGCGGGCTGCGGCGGCGCCGGCGCGGGCATCGACCCGGCCCCACGGCAGCTCTGCCAGGCCGGCCGGCAAATCGGGCACCGGCCAGATCCGCAGCGCGCCGGGCGGCACGGCATCGTCCGGCGACGCCACCACCGCCAGCGGCAGCCCGCCGCCGACTGCGGCGGCAGCACGCTGCAACACGCCCAGATCGCCGAACACGGTGGCGTCCTGCAGTTCACCCTGGCGCGCGGCCAGCAGCAGCGTTTCCGGCCCGATGCCAGCGGCATCCCCCATCGTCACCAACAGTGGTTTCATGCGGGGGTCAGGCGGGGTTGGGCACGTCGATGAACTGGTGTTCCAGGCCCAGCTGCGCGGCGACGTGACCGGCAACGGCGGGGGCGCCGTAACGCTCGGTGGCGTGGTGCCCGCACGCCAGGAAAGCGACGCCGGTCTCGCGCGCCAGGTGGGCCTGCGGCTCGGAGATCTCGCCGGTGAGGAAAGCGTCGGCCCCGGCCGCGATGGCGGCCTCGAAGTACCCCTGGGCACCGCCGGTGCACCAGGCCACGCGGTGCAACGGCCGGCCGTCACCAGGCACACAGACTGGTGCGCGGCCCAGCGTTTTGCCGATCCGCTCAGCCCATGTGTTCAGCGAGCCATCGACAGCCGGCCCGATGAACCCCAGCGCCTGCTCACCAAAACGGCCGTCGGCCACCAGGCCCAGCTGCACACCCAGCTGCGCGTTGTTGCCGAACTGGGCGTGGGCGTCCAGCGGCAGGTGGTAGGCGAACAGGTTGATGTCGTGTGCCATCAAGCGCGCCACGCGGGCTTTCAGCCAGCCGGTGAGCCGGCCGTCCTGCCCACGCCAGAACAGGCCGTGGTGCACCAGCAGCGTGTCGGCGCCGGCGGCGATGGCCTCGTCGATGAAAGCCAGGCTCGCGGTGACCCCCGAGACCACATGGCGCACGGCGCGGCGGCCCTCGACCTGCAGACCGTTCGGCCCATAATCCTTGAAGGTTTGCGGCTGCAGCAGCCCGTCCAGCAACGTTTCCAACTCGGCGCGATCGACCATCGCCTGCCCGCCCTTTCAGATCCCATGCGCAGAACCTGGCTCTTATTCTCGCAGGCGGTCACCGTGGCCGTGGCGCTGCTGTTTGTGCTGGCCACGCTGAAGCCGCAATGGCTGCCGGGCACGAACGGCGGCACGAACGGCGGCGCCAGCCTGTTGCCCCTGCCCACACTGAGCGTGGCGCCACCTGCGACCGTGGCCTCGGGTGTGCCCGCGCCGGGCTACAGCCTGTCGGCGCAACGTGCAGCCCCGGCGGTGGTGAGCATCGTCGCCAGCAAGGCGGTGCGCGACAACCCACATGCCCAGGACCCGGCCTTCCGCTTCTTCTTCGGCGAACGTGGCCCGCAGAACGCGCCGCAGACCGGCCTGGGCTCGGGCGTCATCGTCTCGCCCGAGGGTTATCTGCTGACCAACCACCACGTGGTGGCCGGGGCCGACGAGATCGAGGTCCGCCTGGCCGATGGCCGCCAGGCCGCGGCGCGCCTGATCGGCAGCGACCCGGAAACCGACCTGGCCGTGCTCAAGCTCGACCTGCCGGCGCTGCCCGTGGTGTCTCTTGGCGACGCGACGGCGCTGCAGGTGGGCGACATCGTGCTGGCCATCGGCAACCCCTTCAACGTCGGCCAGACGGTGACAGCCGGCATCGTCAGCGCACTCGGGCGCACGCGGCTGGGCCTGTCCACCTACGAAAACTTCATCCAGACCGATGCGGCGATCAACCCGGGCAACTCCGGCGGTGCGCTGGTCGACACCCAGGGCCACCTGGTGGGCATCAACACCGCGATCTTTTCGCGCGACGGCGGCAGCCTGGGCATCGGTTTTGCCATCCCCGTGGACACGGCGCGACAGGTGCTGGACGCCCTGGTGCGGGACGGCGAGGTGGCGCGTGGCTGGCTGGGTGTGGAACCGCGTGACCTGACGGCGGAGTTCATCGACAGTTTCCGGCTGCCGATCAACGAGGGCGCCTTGATCACCGGCGTGCTGCAGGGCGGCCCGGCCAGCGCCGGCGGGCTCAAACCCGGTGATGTGGTCACCCGCATCGGCGGCAGCCCGGTGGCCAACACCACCCAGTTGCTGGCCGCCGTGGCGGCGCTCAAACCCAAGAGCACCGCCACCGTGACGGTGCAACGTGGCAGGCAGACACTGGAACTGCCGGTCACCGTGGGCCAGCGGCCACGCGCGCGGCAAAGCTGATCAGGCTTTTTCGGCCTTGTCTTCGACGCCTTCGGCCGGCGGCTGCGTGTGTTTGACGAACACGCCGGCCGCGATGATGCCGATCTCGTACAGCAGGCACATCGGGATCGCCAGCGCCAGCTGCGAGATCACATCCGGCGGGGTGACGACGGCGGCAACGATGAACGAGCCCACCACAAAATAACCACGCCACTGGCGCAGCTGCGCCAGCGTGACGATGCCCATGCGCACCAGCACGATGACCGCGATCGGCACCTCGAAGGCGATGCCGAAGACCAGGAACAGCGTCAGCACGAAGCCGAAATACTGCTCGATGTCAGGCGCCGCGGTGATGCTGGTGGGCGCAAAGGCCTGGATGAACTGCGACATGCCCGGGATCACCAGGAAGTAGCAGAACGCCACGCCGATCACGAACAGCAGCGTGCTGGAGATCACCAGCGGCAGCACCAGCTTCTTTTCGTGTGAATACAGGCCCGGCGCCACAAAGGCCCAGACTTGGTACAGCACCACCGGCAGCGCCAGCATGAAGGCCGCCATCAGCGTGATCTTCAGCGGCACCAGGATGGGCGAGATCACGTTGGTGGCGATCAGCGTGGCGCCCTTGGGCAAGTGCGCCACCAGCGGTGCGGCCAGCAGGTCGTACAGGCCCGAGGGCCCGGGCCAGAAGGCAAGGGCTGCAAACGCGATGCCAACCGCGATGGACGCCCGGATCAGTCGGTCACGCAGCTCAACAAGGTGGGAAACGAACGGGGCTTCGCTGCCTTCCAGTTCGTCTTTCGGGGGCGGCTTGTTCATCCAGGGTGCCGGGGCGGCCGGAAGCGGGCCACACGTGCCGCGCCGGACTGTGCCTTGCTGCGCACACCGTGGCGTTGTTTGTACCAATGTGGCATCGCGCTGCGCTTCAAGCGCCAGTTCTTCTTTTTGGGCTGGTGGCTCAGCGGCGGTGGTGCCAGCGGCTCGTAGCTGGACGACGTGCTGCCGTCATGGCCCAGCCCGGCGGTGGCACCTTGCCAGTCGGACTCGAAGCCACGCACTTCCTGGTCGACGCTGGTCTGCACGTCGCGCGCTGCGTCCTCGAACTGCGTCTTCATCTTCTTGAGCTCGTCGAGCTCGATGGAGCGGTTGACCTCGGCCTTGACGTCGGACACGTAACGCTGCGCCTTGCCGAACAGGTGGCCCACCGTGCGGGCCACCTTGGGCAGTTTTTCAGGGCCGATGACGATCAGCGCCACCGCCCCGATCAGGGCCAGCTTGTCGAAGCCGAAGTCGATCATGAAGTTCTGGCGCCGGGCCGCCCCAAGCCAGAACGCGCCCCCTTGGGGGGCCGCGAGCGTAGCGAGCTGGAGGGCCTCATCGTCATCACGACTTGGTCTTGGCCTCGACGTCGACCGTGTTGCCGTCGGCCGCGCGCTTGGCGGCCGTGACCTGCTGCGCCGGCGCCGCGGCGTCGTCAGCCGCGTCGTTGGCGCCCTTGACGCCGTCCTTGAAACCCTTGACCGCGCCGCCGAGGTCGGCGCCGATGTTCTTCAGCTTCTTCGTGCCGAAGATCAACACCACGACCAGCAGCACGATGAGCCAGTGCCAGATGCTGAAGGAACCCATGCTTTACTCCTTGGAGAGAACCGAGAATTCTAGGCGACCCGGCCGATCACCCTTTGGACCAGGGCCGCGGCCCGCCCATCACGTGCATGTGCAGGTGGTAGACCTCCTGCATGCCGTCAGCCCCGGTGTTGATCAGGGTGCGGAAGCCGTTTTCAACCCCCAGCTCGCGCATCAGCCGCGGCGCCAGGCCCAGCATGCGGCCGAACAAGGCGTTGTGCTCGGCCTGCGCGTCGTACAGGTTGGCGATGTGTTGTTTGGGGATCAGCAGGATGTGCACCGGGGCCCACGGGTGGATGTCGTGGAAGCCCAGGAGTTCCTCGTCCTCGTAGACCTTCTTGCACGGGATCTGCCCGGCAACGATCTTGCAGAAAATGCAGTTCGGGTCGGCGCTCATGGCTTCAGGCGTCTCCAGATTCGGTCTGTTCGCGGTCACGCGCCTTGCGCAGCGCAAACTCTTCCAGGCCCGACAGGCCCTCGCGCCGCTCCAGTTCGGCCAGCACATGGGCCGGCTTCAGGCCGTGCGCGGCCAGCACCACCATCGTGTGGAACCACAGGTCGGCCACCTCGGCCACCAGCTTGTCCGGTTGGCCATCCTTGCCGGCCATCACCACCTCGGTGGCCTCTTCGCCCACCTTCTTCAGCATCGCGTCCGTGCCCTTGGCGAACAGGCGCGCGACGTAGCTGCGCTCCGGGTCGCCGCCGCGGCGGGATTCGATCACGGCCGCCAGGCGGGCCAGGGTGTCGTTGCTTGACATGGGAGCAGCGGGTTCAGCGGTAGATGGCTTCGGGGTCTTTCAGCACCGGGTCGACCGCGTGCCACGCCCCATTGTCCCAGCGCTGGAAGAAACAGCTGTGACGGCCGGTGTGGCAGGCGATGCCGGGTTGATGCCCGTGTTGCGTGACCTTCAGCAGCACCACGTCGGCGTCACAGTCGATCCGGATCTCGTGCACCTGCTGCGTGTGGCCCGATTCTTCGCCCTTGTGCCACAGGCGCTGGCGCGAGCGGCTCCAGTACACGGCCTGCCCACGCTGCGCCGTCAGCGCCAAGGCCTCGCGGTTCATCCACGCGAACATCAGCACGTCGTTGCTGCCCAGCTCCTGGGCGATCACGGGCACCAGCCCGTCAGCATCCCAGCGGATGGCATCGGCAATATCCATGCAGGCAGTTTAGTGCGTGGCCCCGTCGAAGCCACGCTCCGCGGCCAGCCAGGCCAGCACCGGCACCGTGCCGGGCAGCACCGGGCCCACGGCCACCGGCAGGGTCTGCCAGGCCATCTGCTGGGCCTCACGCATCTCGAAATCACCCTGCCAGGCAAAGACCTTGCAGAAGTGCAGCCGCACCCGCGCATGCGGGTAGTCGACGATCTCCACCTTCCACGGCGTGGCCGGGCCGATGCTGATGCCCAGTTCCTCGACCAGTTCGCGGCGCAAGGCGGCCTCGACCGTCTCACCGGCCTCCAGCTTGCCGCCCGGAAACTCCCAATACCCCGCGTAGACCTTGCCCGCCGGGCGCGAGGTGAGCAGGAAGCGGCCCTGGCCGTCGATCAGCACGCCGACGGCGACGTCGACCGGCGTGCGTTCGGGCTCAGGCGCGTCCGGCATGGTCCCTCGCGAACTGGTAGGCCACGCGACCGGAACGTGAACCCCGCTCCAGCGCCCACACCAGCGAATCCTGCCGCGCGGCCACGATGCCGGCTTCGTCCACGCCGAAGTGGCGCAGCCACTGCGCGACGATGGCCAGGTACTCGGCCTGCGTGAAGGGGTAGAAGCTGACCCAGAGGCCAAAACGTTCGGACAGCGAGATCTTCTCTTCGATCACCTCCCCCGGGTGCACCTCGCCATCCTCGGTATGGGTGTAGCTGAGGTTGTCCTTCATGTACTCCGGCAGCAGGTGGCGGCGGTTGCTGGTGGCGTAGATCAGCACGTTGTCGCTGGCCTGCGAGACGCTGCCGTCGAGGATGGACTTCAGCGCCTTGTACCCAGGTTCACCTTCGTCGAAGCTGAGGTCGTCGCAGTAGACGATGAAACGCTCCGGCCGTGCGGCGACGCGGTCCACCAGGTCGGGCAGGTCCACCAGATCGGCTTTGTCCACCTCGATCAGGCGCAGGCCCTGGCCGCTGAACTGATTCAGGCAGGCCTTGATCAACGAACTCTTGCCGGTGCCGCGTGCACCGGTCAACAGCACGTTGTTGGCGGGTTTGCCGGCCACGAACTGCGCGGTGTTGCGCACCAGGCGTTCTTTCTGCGGCTCCACTTCCTTCAAGTCCGTCAGCCGGATGTGGCCCACCTGCCGCACCGGCTCCAGCACACCGCTGCCACCGCGCTTGCGGTACCGGTAGGCGATGGACGCGGACCAGTCCGGGTCGGTCAGCGGGTGCGGCAACACGGCCTCCAGCCGGCCCAGCAGCGCCTCGGCGCGGGCGATCAGGTGTTCAAGCGATGACATGGGCCGGGAGTCTAGGGCAGGGCTGCGACACCCTCGGGGTGCACGACAAAGACCCGGTCCTCGGGCCCGCGCGCCACCACCTGCGCGCCGGTGAACCCGCCAAACGCCGGCAGCAGCCCCACCGCCGGGCCGAAGTGGAAACAAGGCAGGCGCAGCCGGTCATGCGCACGGCCGCCCAGCCACACCGCCGGGTGCACGTGGCCGGCCAGCACGTAAGCGCCGGGCACCGGGTCCGGATGGTGGGCCAGCAGCAGCGCGTGCCGGGGGTCGGGCTGCCACGGCTCTTCGACACAGTGAACGCGCCACTCGGCCGGCGGGTCACCGGCGTGGCGGTCGTGGTTGCCACGCACCAGGGTCAGAGCCAAGTCCGGGTGTCGATCACGCCAGGCCGCCACCGCCGCCCAGGCGGCGGGCGAGCGGGCGCGCGCCGAGTGGATCAGGTCGCCCAGGAAAACGATGCCGCGCGCGCCGGTCTGCACGATGCACTGGTCCAGCCGGTCCAGGGCCGCAGCCGTGGTGCCGCTGGGCACCGGCACGCCCAGGCGGCGAAAGGACTGCGCCTTGCCCAGGTGCAGGTCGGCCACCAGCAACAGGCCGGCTTCCGGCCAGTAGGCGGCGCGCTGCGTCAGCAGGCGCAAGGTCACGCCCGCCACCTGCGTCTGCATGCCGGCCCTCAGGTCAGCCGGGCCAGCGCCAGATCGAGGTGTTCGGTGGGCAGGCGGCGGAAGCCGCTGCGTGCGTAACGCTGCAAACGGCCGACCGTCAGCGAGGTGAGTGCGGACGCCAAGGCGTTGGCGTCCACCGTCGGTGTGGCCGAGCCCGCGGCGTCGGCCGCGGCGCGCAGGCTCTGGCGCAGTTGCGATTCGACACGGTCGAAGAACTGGTTCATGCGGGTCGTGAGCCGTTCGTGTTCGAACACCAGCGCATCACCCACCATCACACGCGTCATGCCGGGGTTCTTTTCGCCGAACTGCAACAGCATGGCCACCACCTTGCGCGCCTGCGTGCCGCCATCGGCCTCACGTTCGGTGATCTGGTTGACCAGGGTGAAGACGCTGCTTTCGATGAACTCGATCAGGCCCTCGAACATCTGCGCCTTGCTGGCGAAGTGGCGGTACAGCGCCGCTTCGCTGACGGCCAGCTTGGCGGCCAGCGCGGCGGTGGTGATGCGTTCGGCGCCCGGCTGCTCCAGCATGCCGGCCAGGGTCTGCAGGATCTGGATGCGGCGTTCACCCGGCTTGGGGCGCTTGCGGGCGGGGCTGGCGTCGGCAGCGACGTCCGTTGTGACGTCAGCGGCAACAACGGCGGCAACAACGGCGGCCGATGCGGATGGGGGCGCGGCAGGTGTTTCGGTGCCGGCTTCGACGGCCGGCTCGCTCAGGGGGTCGGACATGGTGGGGTGCCGGCGCTCACTTTCGGATCGAAAAAACATTCTGGCACAGGGGTTCACCGGCACCGGGTGCAGGTAAACACCGAGCTTCAGCGTCGCAACAACTGGGCCAGGCGCGAGATGCGGCGGTCCACGTACGCCGGCCGGCGGTTCACCCGGGTGGCCGCAGCCACGCCCCAGCCGGCGCCACGTGTCCAGCGCTGCATCCAGACCGTGCCCATGCCCAGGGCGTGCACGGATTTCTGGTGCTCCAGCGTGTCTTCCACCAGCACGCAGCGGCTGGCGGGCACACGCAGCTGCGCCAGCAGGCGGCGGAACATGCGGCGGTCGGGTTTGGGCCGCCACTGGCCGAACATGCGCATGTCCTCGATTGTCAGCACGCCGTGGAACAGGTGGGCGATGCCCAGGGCGCCCAGCACCCGCTGCGTGTAGTCGGCCGGCGCGTTGGTGAGGATGTAGCGCCGCCCGCGCAGCCGGGCCAGTGCGGCAAAGTCGTGCGCGTGGCCGTGCACACGTTGCTCCAGGCCCGGCAGCTGGTGCGTCTGGTGCAGGAAGTGGTGGCCACGCACCCCATGGTGGCGCACCAGGCCCAGCAAGGTGGCGCCGTAACGTTGCCAGTAGTCGCGCCGCAAGGCGTCGGCCTGCTCCTCCGTGACCGCCAGGTGCTCGACGATGTAGGCCGTCATGCTGGTGTTGACATCGCGGAAGGCCGAGGCCGACGCGTTGTGCAGTGTGTTGTCGAGGTCGAACAACCAGACGGTGTCAGCGCGCATCTGCAGCCTCCTTGGCGCGATCTGCATCACGCCGCCCCAGGCCCCAGATGCCGGCCAGCATGCCGGCCGCGCCGACCCATTGCAGCGCCGTCATCGCTTCGCCCAGCAGCCAGGCGGCCAGCAGCACCGCGGTGAGCGGCTCCACCAGCGTGGCCACCGTCAGCGCCGTGGGCGACAACCGTGCCGCGCCCCAGCTGAAGGCCAGCAGCGCCACGGCCGCGGTGACCAGGCCCAGGTAGAGCAGCCAGGCTTCGGGCGGCAGGTCCTGCGGCCAGGCCAGCGGGGTGTAAAAGGCCGCCAGGCCCATGGTGGCCGCGGCGACCAACGTGAGCCCGGTGGTGGCCGGGCCCGCGCCCAGGGCCTGCGACAGGCCGCCGCTGACCACCGAAAACACCGCGTACAGCAGCGCCGAAGCCACCGACAACGCCACCCCTTCCAGCAGTGGCCCCAAGGCCACCGCGCCGCTGGCGCTGCCATGCTGCAGCACCACAAACGCCGTGCCGCCCAGCGCCGCCGCCAGCGCGGCCACCAGGCCGCCGTCCAGCCGCTCCCGCCCCCGGGCGATGGACCACAGCGTCACCAGCACCGGCGGCAGGCACAGCGCGATCAGCGTCGGCACCGCCGCGCCGATGCGCGCGATGGCCAGGAACCAGCACAGCACGTACAGCGCCATGCAGGCGCCGGCCATCACCAGCAGCGGCGCATGGGCCGGCCAGCGCCGGAGCAGCGCCGGGCGGCCGAACACCAGCAGCAGTGCGACGGCACCGACCACGAAGCGCCAGAACGAGATGTTCTCCGCCGACAGCCCGTGGCGCACGATCAGCAGGTTGACCACCAACGCGCCGGTGCCCCACAAGAAGCCGGCGCCGCAGGCGGCGGCCATCGCGGGGGTGCTGCGGCTCAGGGTCCGACTCAATGCGAACGGATCATCGTGCCGTAGGCCTGGTCGCTCAGCACCTCCAGCAGCATGGCGTGCGGCACCCGGCCGTCGATGATGTGCACCGCGTTCACGCCGCTGCGGGCCGCGTCCAGCGCGCCGGCGATCTTGGGCAGCATGCCGCCGCTGATGGTGCCGTCGGTGCAGAGTTCGTCCACCTCGCGCAGCGTCAGGTTGGTCAGCAGCTGGCCTTGTTTGTCCAGCACACCCGGGATGTTGGACAACATCAGCAGCTTCTCGGCCTTCAGCACCGTGGCCAGCTTGCCGGCCACCAGGTCGGCGTTGATGTTGTAACTTTCGTTGTGTTCGCCAAAGCCGATCGGGCTGATGACCGGGATGAACTGGTCGTCCTGCAGCGCCTTGACCACGCTGGGGTCGATGGCGGTGATCTCGCCCACCGAGCCCACGTCGTGCTCCACGTTCGGGTCGTCCTTGTCCAGCAGCTTCATCTTCTGCGCCCGGATCAGGCCACCGTCGCGCCCGGTCAGGCCCACGGCCTTGCCGCCGGCGGCGTTGATCAGGCCGACGATGTCCTGCTGCACCTGGCCAGCCAGCACCCACTCCACCACTTCCATGGTCTCGTCGTCGGTGACACGCATGCCCTGGATGAAGGTGCCCTTCTTGCCCACGCGCGACAAGGCCTCGTCGATCTGCGGCCCGCCACCATGCACCACGATGGGGTTCATGCCGACCAGCTTGAGCAGCACCACGTCTTCGGCAAAGTCCTGCTGCAGCGCGGGGTCGGTCATCGCGTTGCCGCCGTACTTGATGACCAGGGTCTTGCCGTGGAACTTGCGGATGTAAGGCAGGGCCTGGGCCAGGATCTCCGCCTTCTCACGCGGGGTGATGTGGTCCAGGTTGTGCTCGGGGGCGGTGGTCATGGCGGGCCTGACGTGGTGGAATGCCGCGCATTGTAGGAACAGTGCTGCAGCGCAACAGGCCCGGTCCACCGAATGGGGCCGGCCGGCGTTGTAGACCCACAAGGAGTGCTGCCATGACCCGCTGGATGATCGCGATTGCCCTCACCGCCACCGCGCTGTGCGCCACCGCACAAAGCGTGGAGGCTGAGGTCCGCAAGGTCGACAAGGCCCAGGGCAAAGTCACGCTCAAACATGGCGAGATCAAGAAACTCGACATGCCGGCCATGACCATGGTCTTCAAGGTGCGCGACCCCAAGATGCTGGACGGCCTGAACGTCGGCGACAAGATCAAGATCGACGCCGACAAGCTGGACGGCCAGTACACCGTGACGGCGCTCAGCAAGGGCGGCTGACCCGTCTTGCCGTAGTCCGTTCGGACCACGCCGCCAGCGCGCCGCTGGCGGCAGTTTCATCGTCGGCTGCGATGCTCCCCACACCCCAACCGTGGTGGAGATCGCGCATGAAGTTCAAGCCCCTTCTGGCATTGCTGGCGTTTGTGGCCGGGTCCGCCAGCGCCCTGCCGCTGGCCGCTGACGGCCAATGGTCTGCCTTCGACGTCGATGACACGGCGGCCGCCTCGGGCGACCTGGAGTGGATCGACATCTTCGACGACGGTGCCGCCCTCAGCTTCGATTTCAGCATTGCCGCCGGCTTCTACGGCACGCTGACCGTGGTGGACGGCGGCTTTGCCGGCGACCGTTTCCTGGTCACCAGCGGCAGCACCATCCTCGGCAAGACCTCCTCGCCGGGCACCAGCATGCCCGACAGCGTCGGCCTCGACTTCGACGCCGCACTCGCCGATCCACGCTACAGCAACGCCAGCTTCACGCTGGGTGCCGGCACCTACAGCGTGGCCGGTTACCTGATCCGCTCGGCCACCTTCGCCGGTGTGCCGCTGAACGCCACGGTCGGTGCCGTCCGCCTGACGGTGAGCCCGGTGCCCGAACCGTCGACCGCCTTGTCGCTGCTGGCCGGCCTGGGGCTGTTCGGCTTCCTCCGCGCCCGCGAACGCACACGCACACGCTGACCCCCAGGAGCACCTGCATGAACATCCATCACCTTGTTCTTTCGCTGGCCGCTGCCGGCCTGCTGGCCGCCCCAGCCGCGCAGGCCCAGCCCAAGCCGCCGGTCAACGTCAAGATCGTGGGCTTCAACGATTACCACGGCAACCTGCAAAGCCCGGGCACCTTCGGCCAGAACACCGGTGTGCCGTCCAACCTGCGCCCGCCGGTCGGCGGCGCGGAGTTCCTGGCGGGGTACGTGGCGCAGATGAAGGCCGGCAACCCCAACACCATCGTCGTCGGCGCGGGCGACTTCATCGGCGCGACGCCGCTGATCTCGGCACTGTTCTTCGACGAGCCGTCGGTCGAGACCCTCAACCGCATCGGCCTGGACTTTGTGGCCGTGGGCAACCACGAGTTCGACAAGGGCAAGGACGAGCTGAAGCGCCTGCAGAACGGCGGCTGCAAGATCACCAACGGCGCGACCGACCCCAACAGCTGCCGCGGCGCCGATGTGGGCACCCCGGTGCCGTTCGAGGGCGCGAAGTACAAGTGGCTGTCGGCCAACGTGATCGAGACCGCGACCGGCAAGTCCCTGCTGCCGGCCTACGGCATCAAGCGCGTGGGCAACCAGCGCATCGGCTTCATCGGCATGACGCTGGAGGGCACACCCGCCATCGTCACCCCCACGGGCGTGGCCGGGCTCGAGTTCCGCGACGAAGCCGACACCGTCAACGCGCTGATCCCGCGCCTGCGGGCCCAGGGTGTCGAGGCCATCGTGGTGCTGGTGCACGAAGGCGCCTTCCAGGGTGCCGGCAACAGCGACATCAACGGCTGCGTGGGCGACCTGGCCGGCAGCGCGCTGGCCGGCATCGTGGGGCGGCTGCACAACGAGGTGGACCTGGTCATCAGCGGCCACACCCACGCCGCCTACAACTGCTCGAAGAACACGTTGGACAACGGCACGGTGGCCCGCCCCACCGGCCTGCCCAACCGCAATGGCCGCCTGATCCCGGTGACCAGCGCCAGCGCCTTTGGCCGTGTGCTGACCGAGATCGACCTGCAGATCGATCCCGCCACCGGCGACGTGATCCCCGGCTCGGTGAGCCCGGTCAACAAGCTGGTGGACCGCAACAACGCAGCGGTGACGCCCAACGCCCAGGTGGCGTCGATTGTCAATGCCTACAACCTGCTGCAGGCGCCGCTGGCCAACTCGGTGCTGGGCTCGATCACGGAAGCGTTGCCGAACGTCGGCAACGCCGCCGGTGAACAGCCGGCCGGCCTGATGATTGCCGACGCGCAACTGGCCGCCACCACACCCGCCGGGCTGGGCGGCGCAGTGGCCGCGTTCATGAACCCGGGCGGCGTGCGCAACCCGGGCTTCACCTTCCCCAGCAGCGCGGCCGGCGAAGGCGACGGCAACGTGACCTACGGCGAGGCCTTCACGGTGCAGCCGTTCGGCAACAGCCTGGTCACGATGACGGTCACCGCCAAGCAGCTGAAGGACTTGCTGGAGCAGCAATTCGTCGGCTGCCTGGGGCAAGGCACGCAGCGCATCCTGCAGGTCAGCAACGGCGTGAGCTACAGCTACAGCGCCAGCGCGCCGGCCTGCGCCAAGATCATCGACCTGACGCTGACCCCCACCGACACCACGGTGGTGCCACCAGTGGTCATCGGCGCGCCGGAAGCGGTGGTCGTCGGCGGTGCCCTGGCGGTGGACGCCAACAAGCCTTACCGCATCACGGTCAACAACTTCCTGGCCACCGGCGGTGACGGTTTCACCACCTTGCTGGGCGGCACGAGCGTGCAGGGCGGCGCACAGGACATCGATGCGCTGGTGGCCTACATGCTGAACTTCAAGGCGCCGGCCGCGCCCTACGACCCGAACCTGCCGGCGCTGAAGAAGCCGCGCATCACACGATTGCCCTGAGTTGGAGCGACGGGCCTTCCTGGGCGGCCCCGCATGCGCGGCGGCCGCCCTGCTTCTTGGGGCGCGGGCGCGGGCGCAGGTGCCGGAATGGAGCCTGCGTGCGCAGCAGCGTGTGCAGGGCGGGACACCCGAAGACTTCGAGCGCCGCCAGGCCTTGCTGCGCGACGGTGAGGCGCTGCTGGCGGCCGGTGATGCGCTGGCCGCAGAGTCGGCCTTCGACCGGGCCGCGCTGATGCTGCACGCTGCCGACACCGAGATCGCCCTCGTGCGGACCTACATGCAGCTGGGCCAGTTCCGGCGCGCGCTGGCCTTTTGCGCCCACACCGCCGGCGTGCACCGCGACGTGGTGGCCGCCGCCGCCCTGTATGTGTGGCTGCTGCACGCGGGCGGCCAGCAGGCCGTCGCGTTGCGGCGTCTCGAAGAAGCCGAGCGGCTGTACCCGGATGAGGGCCTGCTGCAGGCGCTGCGCCAGCAGATCACGTCAGCCTGGCCACGGGCCGATGGCCTGCTGCGCGCCTTGCCCGCGCGGCTGGCACCTTACGCCGCACAAGCCCTGACGGTGCGCTCGGCGCAGGTCAGCGGCACGGCGACCTTGTTGCCCGACGGCCGCACCGCGCTCGCGCCGCTGCAGGTCTTGACTGGCGCCCGAACGATCTGGCTGCGCAACGGGCTGGGGCAGACCAGCCTGGCCCACCGCGAGAGCGACGACACCACCACCGGGCTGGCCCTGCTGACACTGGCGCAACCAGCCACGCCGCTGCCGCAGGCGGCTCCGCCAGCGCTGGACCCGTTTGGTGGCCGACCGGGCTACACCGTCGAATACGCCAGCCGCCCCGACGCCGCCGCCGACTGGCCGCTGCTGCGTCTGGGTTTCCTGGGGCCCGCCGGGCGCGATGCGACGACACGCGCTTTGGGCTTGGACCTGCCACCCGGCACCCGCGGCGGGCCGGTGCTGGACGAAGCCGGCCGCCTGGTCGGCATTGCTGCGCCGGGCGCCGGGCGAGACCGGCTGCTGCCGGTCTCGCTGCTGCGCGAGCGCCATCCCGGCGCCCTGGGCGTGGGTTCTAACGTGAACGCGCCGCGGGTGGCCCCCGACGAGGCCTACGAACGGGGCCTGGGGCTGGCGCTGCAGGTGATCGTGGCCGTCTGATCCCGCGGCCTGCTGGGCCTCAGAAGTGGATGCCGCGCATCATCTGCTGCATCGCCACCGCTTCGGCTGACAGCTTGCCGCCCCCCTTCTCGCCCTTGGCGGCGTCGCTGTCGGGGAACATGCGGAAGCTGGTGTTCATCACGATCTGGGCGATGCGCGGCGCCGCTGCGTGCAGCAGCTCGCCGGTGATGCCCAGGCGCGTGGCGATGCGCACCGGCTTGGCGATGCAGGCCTGCGCGATCATCTCGGCCGCTTCTTCCGGCGCCAGCGTCGGCACGTTCTGGTAGATCTTGGTCGGCGCGATCATCGGCGTGCGCACCAGCGGCATGTTGATCGTGGTGAAGGTGATGCCGGTGTCGGCATACTCGCTGCTGGCGCAGCGCGTCCAAGCATCCAGCGCCGCCTTGCTGGCCACGTAGGCGCTGAAGCGCGGGGCGTTCGTCAGCACGCCAATCGAGCTGATGTTGACCACATGGCCCTTGCGTTTTTTCACCATGCCCGGCAGCAGGCCCATCGTCACGCGCAGGCAGCCGAAGTAGTTCAGGTCCATCGTGCGCTGGAAGTCGTGGAAGCGGTCGTAGCTGTTTTCGATCGCGCGCCGGATGCTGCGGCCGGCGTTGTTGATCAGGAAGTCCACGCCGCCGTGTTCGGCCTCCAGCGTTTCGATGAAGGCCTTGCAGCCGGCTTCGTCGGCGATGTCCACGCTGTAGCTGAAGACCTTGGCGTTCTTGCCGGCCGCGGCCTTGATCTCGGCCACCGCGTCGGCGAGTTTGTCTTCACCGCGGGCGCAGATGATGGTGGTGGCGCCGGCCTCGGCGAACTTGATGGCCGCGGCCAGACCGATGCCGGACGAACCGCCCGTCACCAGCACCACCTTGCCGCCTACCGTGCCCTTCAAGCTGCGGTCGATGAAGAGGTCGGGGTCGAGGTGGCGTTCCCAGTAGTCCCACAGCCGCCAGGCGTAGTCGTTCAGGTTCGGGCACTCGATGCCGCTGCCCTTGAGCGCGGCGTCGGTCTCCCGGCGGTCGAAGCGCGTGGGGTAGTTCACCATCTGCAGGATGTCGTCCGGCAGCCCCAGGTCCTTCATCACCGCGTGGCGGATGCGGCGCACTGGCGCCAGCGCCATCAGCCCCTTCTTCACGCTCTTGGGGATGAAACCCAGCAGCGCGGCGTTGACGAAGACGTTCATCTTCGGCGCGTGTGCGGCCTTGTTGAAGATGTCCAGCACATCGCCCACGCGGTAACCCATGGCGTCCACCAGGTGGAAACACTTGCCCTTGGTCTCGGCCTTGCCGTGGCTGATGTGGTCCAGCGCCTTGACGACGAAGTCCACCGGCACGATGTTGATGCGCCCACCTTCCAGCCCGATGGACGGGAACCAGGGCGGCAGGATCTGCCGCATGCGCTGGATCAGCTTGAAGAAGTAATACGGGCCGTCGATCTTGTCCATCTCGCCGGTCTGCGAATCACCCACCACGGCGGCCGGGCGGTACACGGTCCACGGCACCTTGCACTCCTTGCGCACGATCTTTTCGCTCTCGTGCTTGGTCATGAAGTACGGGTGGTCCAGGCCTTCGGCCTCGTCGAACATGTCCTCGCGGAACACACCTTCGTACAGGCCGGCGGCGGCAATGCTGCTGACGTGGTGCACATGGCCGGCGTCGATGGCCTTGGCGAACTCCACCATGTTGCGCGTGCCTTCGACGTTGACGGCCACCTGGCTGTCTTCGTCGGCGCTCAGGTCGTAAACGGCGGCCAGGTGGTAGACGGCATCGATCTGGCCCTTCATGGCCTTGATGTCGTCGGCGCTCACACCCAGCTTCTTCGCGGTCAGGTCGCCGCTGACGGCGATGGCCCTGGCCTTGGTGGTGCCCCAGGCCTGCAGCAGGTCGGCCACCTTGCCCTCGCTGCCCGGGCGCACGAGGAAGTAGACCGTGGCGCCACGGCGCGCCAGCAGGGCCTTGACGAGGCGTTTGCCGATGAAGCCGGTCGCGCCGGTGACGAAATACCGCATGGGGATCCTCCTGATCGTTCAAGGCGGATTCTTGTCCAGCCGGCACCCGCCTTCGTCTGGCGCTTACCCGGAGCGCCCCTAGAGCCGTCTCACTAGCGATCTAGGCTGCGTTCTCCAGGGCCGCGGCCTACAGTGCTGACATTCCCCAATCCACCCAGAGGACGCACACCATGGTCAAGAAGCTCAAGAGCATTTCCGAGAAGAAGAGCACCGGCGCCGCCGGCCTGCTGGACGGCCAGCTGGCCAGCTCGGTCAAGGACTCGGCGCAGCAGATCTGGCTGGCCGGCATGGGCGCGTTCAGCAAGGCGCAGGAAGAAGGCGGCAAGGTCTTCGAGGCGCTGGTGAAAGAAGGCATGAACCTGCAGAAGAAGACCACCGGCATCGCCGAAGAGAAGATTGGCGAAGTCACCGGCAAGATGACCGCGATGGCCGACACCGTCACCGCCAAGGCCGGCCAGAACTGGGACAAGCTGGAATCGATCTTCGAAAGCCGCACCGCCAAGGCGCTGGCCAAACTGGGTGTGCCCACGGCCAAGGACGTGGACGCGCTCAGCAAGAAGGTCGACACGCTGGCTGCGCAAGTGGCCAAGCTGTCCAAGGGCGCTGCCCCGGCCGCAGCCAAGAAGGCGCCGGTGGCCAAGAAGGCCGCCGCCAAGGTGACCCCGATCATGCCGGCCGCCAAGGCCCCGGCCAAGCGTGCCGCGCGCAAGACGGCCTGACGCGGCAAGCCCGGCGGAGCAGCCCGGCAGGCCCCGCATCGGGCTGGCCCTGGCCGGCGGCGGGCCGCTGGGTG
Source organism: Rubrivivax sp. (assembly GCA_018780805.1). GTDB lineage: Bacteria > Pseudomonadota > Gammaproteobacteria > Burkholderiales > Burkholderiaceae_C > Rubrivivax. The sequence continues at coordinate 41,912 of JADMJD010000100.1, forward strand.
CGGTCTGGGAGATCGGCGCGCTGTGCGCGATCGAAGAAGCCCTGCCGGGCGTCGATTTTGTGGCCCTGGACGGTTATGTTGGCGTTTCCGCCGGCGCCTTCCTGGCCGCCGGCCTGGCCAACGGCCTGGGCCCACGTGCGCTCTGTGCGGCCTTCATCGAAGAAGCCGGCCCGCCCGGCGACCGCATCCACCCGACCGCCTTCCTGCAGCCCGCCTGGGGCGAGTTCGCCCAGCGGGCGGCCAGCCTGCCGCGCCTGGCGCTGCAGGCCGCCTGGCAGGTGGCCACGCGGCAGCGTTCGCTGCTGTCGGCCGCCGAGACCCTGGGCCGCGCCCTGCCCACCGGCCTGTTCAGCCACGCGCCCCTGGAAGCCGAGATGCGCCGGGTGCTCAGCCAGCCCAGGCGCAGCAATGACTTCCGCCAGCTGCAGCGCCGCCTAGTGCTGGTGGCCACCGACCTGGACCGCGGCACCGCCGCGCCCTTCGGCATGCCGGGCTGGGACGAGGTGCCCATCTCGCTGGCCGTGGCTGCGAGCGCCGCGCTGCCGGGGCTGTACCCACCGGTCTCGATTGGCGGGCGCAGCTACGCCGACGGCGCGCTGAAAAAAACCTTGCACGCCAGCGTGCTGCTGGACATGGGCCTGGACCTGGTGCTGTGCCTGAACCCGTTGGTGCCCTTCGACGCCCGGCCGGCCGACCGCGCCAGCATTCCGCCCCTGGTGCAGGGCGGGCTGCCCGTGGTGCTGGCGCAGACCTTCCGCTCGCTGATCCACTCGCGGCTGGAGCTGGGCCTGAAAGGTTACGAACGCAGCCACCCGGGCACCGACCTGCTGCTGTTCGAGCCCGACCACCACGACCCCACGCTGTTCACCGCCAACATCTTTGGCTACCGGCAGCGCCGTGCGCTGGCCGAACACGCCTACCAGCGCACCCGGGCCGACCTGTGGCAACGGCGCGCGGTGTTGGGGCGCACCCTGGCCCGGCACGGCCTGGCGCTGGAGCTGCGGACCTTGAAGGACGCGGACCGCCGGCTGCTGGCCGGGCCTGACAAAGCGCCCGCTGCCCCAAACAGCCTCAAGTCCGGCCGGCCGCTGCCGATGACGCGGTAGGAACCACTCCGCCGGGGTGGCCCAGCCGCGTGCCGCCCATGCCGTCCAAACCTGCACCGACAGAGCCTGCCGACCCCGACCGCAAGGCCGGCCGCACCATGGCGCTGGCGCTGCGCCTGCTGCTCAACCAGGTGCCCGGCGCCCGCGAGGTGCTGCCCTACCTGGCGGCACTGGAGCGTGGCCTGGCCGCCGAAGGTGTGCGCGTGCTGGAGCAGGTGCCGCTGCCGTCGCTGAAGAAGATGGGCGCGCAACTGGCCAGCCTGCCGGTGGAAACCGACGACCTGCCGCTGCGCGCCTTGCAGGTGCAGCTGCTGAAGGCGTTGGCCCGGCGCCAGGCCAGCGCCGCCAGCGCCCCGGTGATGTCGAGTTTCCTGGACGCCGACAAGCTGGAGGTGGTGGAGATCAGCGCCAGCGCCTGGGCCGCGGCCAGTCAGATCGCCGAGGACGGGCCGGGCCGGGCCTGAGGCTGCCCAAGCTCCCGGCTCAGCAGGGTCATTCCCGGGCCAGTCCCGGCTCAGACGCCCAGGTAACGCCGCTCCAGGTGGGCCCGGAAGTGCGCCGGGTTCAGCACCTCACCGCTGGCCCGCTGCGCCAGTTCATCGGTGGTCCAGCGGCTGGCCTGGGTCCAGATGTTCGCCTTCAGCCAATCGAGCGCCGGCGCCAGATCGCCCGCGGCGATGCGGCCGTCCAGGTCGGGCACCTGGCGGCGGATGGTGGAGAACCACTGCGCGGCGTACATCGCACCCAACGAATAACAGGGAAAGTAGCCCAGCAGGCCGGCCGGCCAGTGCACGTCCTGCAACGGGCCATCCTGGAAGTTGCCGCGCGTGTCCAGGCCCAGCAGCTCCATCATCTTGGTGTCCCACAGCGCCGGGATGTCCTCGGCTTCGATCTCGCCTTCGATCAGCGGACGTTCGATCTCGTAGCGCAGGATGATGTGCGCCGGGTAGGTGACCTCGTCGGCATCCACGCGGATCAGGCCCGGCTTCACACGCGTGATCAGGCGGTGCAGGTTGTCCGGCTCGAAGGCCGGCTGCGGGCCGAAGGCCTGCACCAGCAGAGGTGACATCAGCGCGGCAAACCCCGGGTGGCCGCCGATCTGCATCTCGAAGCTCAGGCTCTGGCTCTCGTGCAGCGCCATCGAGCGCGCCTCGGCCATGGGCTGGCCCAGCCACTCGCGCGGCAGGTTCTGCTCGTAGCGGCCATGGCCGGTTTCGTGCACCGTGCCCATCAGGCTGCCCAGGAAACCGTCGAGCGAAAAACGCGTGGTCATGCGCACGTCTTCGGGCACGCCACCGCAGAAGGGGTGGGTGCTCACATCCAGCCGGCCGGCCTCGAAATCAAAGCCCAGGATGCGCATCACCTGCTCGCACAACCAGCGCTGGCGGTCCAGCGGGAACGGGCCGACCGGGTCGAGCGCCGGGTTCAGTGCCTGGCGCTCGCGCACCGCGCGGATCAGGCCGGGCAGCCACTGCCGGACCTCGCCGAAGACAGCGTCGACCCGGGCGCTGGTCATGCCGGGCTCGAAGTGGTCCATCAGCGCGTCGTAACGCGACAGGCCGGAGCGCTCGGCCAGCAGTGCAGCCCGTTCGCGGGCCAGCGCCAACACGGGGCGGAAGTTCACCAGAAAGCCCGCCCAGTCGTTGGCCGGGCGCTGGCTGCGCCAGGCGTGTTCGCAGCGTGCGGTGGTCATCTCCTGGCGCTGCACCAGGTCTTCCGGCAACGCGGTGGCGCGCCGCCAGTCGCGGCCGATCTCGCGCAGGTTGGCGCGCTGTTCGTCGTTCAGCGGCTCCTGCGTAGCACGCTGGATCTGATCGCCCAGGGCCGGGTCGGTGCGCAGGCGGTGCAGCAGCGCCGCCATTTCGGCCATGGCCGAGGAGCGGGCCTCGTTGCCCTTGCTGGGCATGTTGGCGGCCTGGTCCCAGCCGGCGATGGACTGCAGGTGGCCCAGGCGGTGCAACCGGGTGTAGGTGGCCGTCAGGGCGTCGTAGGCGGGTGTGTTCATGGGCGCTGATTGTGTCAAGGTGTCCAGTGCGCGGGGAACACCCACAACAGCGCCGCCGTCATCGTGACGTAGCGCAGGAACTTGCCGATGGCCATGTAGGCCAGGCAGGGCCAGAACGGCAGCTTCAGCCAGCCGGCCACCACGCACAGCGGGTCGCCCACCACCGGCAGCCACGACAGCAGGCAACCCTTGGGGCCGAAGCGCTGCAGCCACTGCAGCGCGCGCAGCTCGGATGGCTTGCGGTGGCGCACCTTCTCATAGGCACGTTCGGCGCCGTAACCCATCCACCAGCTGACGGCGCCGCCCAGCGTGTTGCCAGCGGTGGCCACTACCATCGTGGTCCAGAAGAGGTCGGGCTGCAGCTTCAGGAAACCCAGCACCACCCATTCGCTGCCGGCCGGCAGCAGCGTGGCCGAGACCACGGCGACGATGAACACGGTGCTGAGCCCGAACTGTGGCAGGGCCAGGGTGGCCAGCAGGGAACGCAGGGCTTCATCCATTCGCGGCTGATTATTCACGGGGGTGCGCCGCTATACTTCGCGTCCCCTGGCGCCGCCCTGCCCCTCCCCCGGTTTTTCACGATGCAACTCGGCACGTTCACGTTGCCGAACCGCCTGTTCGTCGCCCCCATGGCGGGCGTGACCGACCGGCCGTTCCGGATGCTGTGCCGCCAGCTGGGCGCCGGCCATGCCGTGAGTGAGATGGTGACCAGCCAGCGGCACCTGTGGGCCTCGCTGAAGACCTCGCGCCGGGCCGACCACACCGGCGAGCCCGGCCCCATCGCGGTGCAGATCGCCGGTGTGGACCCGCAGGAGATGGCCGACGCCGCCCGCTACAACATTGACCGCGGCGCGCAGATCATCGACATCAACATGGGCTGCCCGGCCAAGAAGGTGTGCAACACCTGGGCCGGCTCGGCGCTGATGCAGAACGAGCCACTGGCGCTGAAGATTGTCGAGGCCGTGGTGGCCGCCTGCGCGCCGCTGAACGTGCCGGTGACGCTGAAGATGCGCACCGGCTGGTGCGCCGCGCAGAAAAACGCGCCGGTGCTGGCCCGCGCGGCGGAATCGGCCGGCATCGCGATGCTCACCGTGCACGGCCGCACGCGCGAACAAGGCTACGGTGGCGACGCCGAGTACGACACCATCGCCGCGATCAAGGCCGTTCTGAAGATCCCGGTCGTGGCCAATGGCGACATTACCAGCCCCGAGAAGGCGCGTGACGTGCTGCTGGCCACCGGCGCCGACGCGCTGATGATCGGCCGCGCGGCCCAGGGCCGGCCCTGGATCTTCCGCGAGATCAACCACTTCCTGGCCACCGGCACGCACCTGGCACCGCCGGCCACGCACGAGGTGCGCGGCTGGCTGCTGGCCCACCTGCAGGACCACTATGGCCTGTATGGCGAAGGGGTCGGCGTGCGCACTGCGCGCAAACACATCGGCTGGGCCGTGAAGGCCCTGCCCGGCGGCGAGGCATTCCGTGCCGTGATGAACACGCTGGACAGCGCCGACGCCCAACTGCGCGCGGTGGCCAGCTTCTTTGATGAACTGGCCGCGCTGCACCCGCAGCTGCCGGCCGCCAACGACGCCTGGGCGCTGCGCACCGCATGAACGAATCGCCCCTGCAGGCCTGCGTGCGCAGTGCCGTCGAGACCTATTTCCGCGACCTGGACGGCGCCACACCCCACGGCATGCACCAGATGGTGCTGGACGCCGTGGAAAAACCGCTGCTCGCGCAGGTGCTGGCCCGCGCCGAAGGCAACCAGAGCCGGGCCGCCGAATGGCTGGGCCTGAACCGCAACACCCTGCGGCGCAAGCTGCTGCAGCATGGATTGACCGAATGAGCACCGCACGGCCGCCCGAAGGGGCTCTCACCGCAGTGCGCAGCACGAAAGTTTCACGATGACCACCGCACTGATTTCCGTTTCCGACAAAACCGGCGTGCTCGACTTTGCACGCGCACTGCACACCCTGGGCGTGAAGCTGCTGTCCACCGGCGGCACCGCACGCCTGCTGGCCGAAGCCGGCCTGCCGGTGACCGAGGTGGCCGAGGTCACCGGTTTCCCCGAGATGCTGGACGGCCGCGTGAAAACGCTGCACCCGCGCATCCACGGCGGCCTGCTGGCGCGGCGCGACCTGCCGGCGCACATGGCGGCCCTGGCCGAACATGGCATCGGCACGATCGATCTGCTGGTGGTCAACCTCTACCCCTTTGCCAACGCCACCGCACGGCCCGACTGCACGCTGGAAGACGCGATCGAGAACATCGACATCGGCGGCCCGGCGATGCTGCGTGCCGCGGCCAAGAACTGGGGCGACGTGGCGGTGCTGATCGACCCGGCCGACTACGCGGTGGCCCTGGCCGAGCTGCAGGCCGGTGGCCTCACCCGCGCCACCAAGTTCGGCCTCGCCAAGAAGGTGTTTGCGCACACCGCCGCCTACGACGGCATGATCACCAACTACCTCACCGCATTGCAGCCGGGTGCCGAGGCCGCCGAAGCGTCGGTGCCGGCGCGGGAGCCCTTCCCCGCGGTGTGGAACCTGCAGCTGCACAAGACGCAGGACATGCGTTACGGCGAGAACCCGCACCAGGGCGCGGCCTTCTACCGCGACGCCAAACCGGCGCCCGGCACGCTGGCGCAGTGGGTGCAGATCCAGGGCAAGGCACTGAGCTACAACAACATCGCCGACGCCGACGCCGCGTGGGAATGTGTGAAGAGCTTCGACACACCGGCCTGCGTGATTGTCAAACACGCCAACCCCTGTGGTGTGGCGCTGGGTGCCACACCGCTGGAGAGCTACAGCAAGGCCTTCCAGACCGACCCGACCTCGGCCTTCGGCGGCATCATCGCCTTCAACCGCCCGCTGGACGGTGCCGCCGCCGAGCAGGTGGCCAAGCAGTTCGTCGAGGTGCTGATCGCGCCCAGCATCAGCGCCGAAGCGCGTGCCGTGTTCGCCACCAAGCAGAACGTGCGCCTGCTCGAGGTGCCGCTGTCGGACCAGATGAACAGCTGGGACTGCAAGCGTGTCGGCGGCGGCCTGCTGCTGCAGGGCCAGGACAGCAAGAACGTGGCCGCCAGCGAACTGCGGGTGGTGAGCAAGCTCGCCCCCACACCGCAGCAGATGACGGACCTGATGTTCGCCTGGAAGGTGGCCAAGTTCGTCAAGAGCAACGCCATCGTGTTCTGCGGCGGTGGCATGACCATCGGTGTCGGCGCCGGCCAGATGAGCCGCATCGACAGCGCCCGCATCGCCAGCATCAAGGCGCAGAACGCCGGGCTGTCGATGACCGGCTCGGCGGTGGCCAGCGACGCGTTTTTCCCGTTCCGCGACGGCCTGGACGTGGTGGTGGACGCGGGGGCCGCCTGCGTCATCCAGCCGGGTGGTTCGATGCGCGACCCGGAAGTGATCGCCGCCGCCGACGAACGCGGTGTGGCCATGGTGTTCACCGGCACCCGTCATTTCCGCCATTGATCGTGGTCGCTAGGATCGGCGCATGACACGCGCCGACGCGATGGGCTTGCTGCTGGCTTTCATCGCCCGTTTGATCACGGGTGCACAAGGCCATTGGAAGGGTTGCCCGCCCAAGGCCGAGCAGCGCATCTACTTTGCCAACCACCAGAGCCACCTGGACTGGGTGTTGATCTGGGCCGCGCTGCCGCTGGAACTGCGCGCCACCACGCGCCCCATCGCTGCCAAGGACTACTGGACGGCCAGCCCCTTCAAACACTGGATCACCCGCGAGGTGTTCAACGCGGTGTACGTCGCCCGGCAGCGCACCGACGACCAGGACCCGCTGGAGCCGTTGGTCGAGGCCCTGAAGAACGGCGACTCGCTGGTGATCTTCCCGGAAGGCACACGCAGCAACGCCGCCGAGCCCAAGGCCTTCAAGAGCGGCCTGTACCACCTGGCCGAGCAGTTCCCGGACGTGCCGCTGGTGCCGGCCTGGATCGACAACGTGCAGCGCGTGATGCCCAAGGGCGAGGTCGTGCCGGTGCCGGTGTTGTGCACTGTCACCTTTGGCGCGCCGCTGCAGTTGCAGCCGGGTGAAGACAAACGGGCTTTCCTGGACCGCGCACGCGCTGCGGTGCTGGCGCAGCGGCCGGTGGTGAACTGACATGCGACCCGTGTCGTCTCTCGGCCCGTACGGCACAGTCGCTGTGCCGCCATTCGAAGATGAGGGCAGCACAGGACGGCCCGGGCGGGCTGCGTCGCACGAATCCGGCGCCTCCCACGCGCGCCGCAGCCCGCCCGGGCCGCCCTGTGCGGCACCAGTGGTGGCGGTCGGTCGCACGCCAACACAGGCGCAGGAGGCCGGTGGCGGGGCCGGTGGGCCGGGCATGAAGAACCCAGCGTCGAGCAGCGCAGAACGCGCGGACCGCGC
>JADMJD010000078.1 GCA_018780805.1 Rubrivivax sp.
CCAGCCCGCCCCCCGCGGGGGTCAAGGAAACTTGGGACGGCCCGGCGTTTCCTTGGGAGCGGCGGGGGGCCATGGCATGCGGCATCAGCGCGTGTCACTGGCGGTTACGATGCCGCCGGACACCGCCTCCGCATGGACACCGACGCCCTCATCGAACAACTGCCCGGCGCCACCGAGGCCCTGCGCGCGCTGGCCCGGCGCGGCACCGTGCGCCCCTACACCAAGGGGCGGTTGCTGATCGAAGAGGGTGAGGTCGGCGACACCTTGTTCATCATCCTGGCCGGTCGACTGCGCGCCTTTGCCGGCGGTGACAACGGGCGTGAAATCACCTTCGGCAGCTACGGCCCCGGGGAGTATGTCGGCGAGATGAGCCTGGACGGCGGCCCCCGCTCGGCCAGTGTCGAGGCCCTGGCGCGCAGCGTGTGTGCCGTCGTCACGCGCCGCACGCTGGAGGCCTTCATCGCCGAGCGGCCCGACTTCGCCTTCGAGTTGATCGGCAAGCTGATCCGCCGCGCGCGGGCGGCCACGCTGTCGGCGCGGCAGATGGCGTTGAACGATGTGTACGGGCGGCTGCGGTTGCTGTTGGAGTCCACCGCGCAAGTGCAGCCCGACGGCAGCCGCAAGTCCTCCGAAGTGCCATCGCATCTGCAGACCGCGCACCGCATCGGCTGTTCGCGCGAAATGGTGAGCCGCTTGTTGAAGGACCTGGAGCGTGGCGGCTACCTGGAGCGTCTGACCGATGGCAGCGTGAGGTTGCTGCAGGCCTTGCCCCACCGTTGGTAGTGCACCTGCCGGTACTGCCCCCGAATCCCAATTGTCCGGAGTCCGATCATGAGAATTTTTCTCGGCGCGACAAGCGTTCTGCTGCTGTTGATGGGCGGTTGCAGCACGGTGTCGGTCCAGCAACAGGCCATCGGTGCAGACGGCGTACCAGGTGCACTGGCAGAGGTGCCAGGCCTGCCGTTTTATGCGGTCAGGTATGTCGAGGTGCACACGCTGGTGTGCCAACAGCCCTGGTTGGAGGCAACCTTGACGGTCGAGCAGCAGCAGCCGGCAGTCGACGGCAAGCCGCCCTCATGGCAGGTCGTGCAGACCTATTCGCGACGGGTCGGTGTCGAGAACCGCCCTGCGCTCGACCGAATCGCCCAGACGATCATCTCTGACCAGGCCAACGTGCAGGCCAAGGTGGACCAGCTGTTGACCATTCCGGCCGTGGAGTCCGACGCGCTGCAGCAACTGCCCATGGCACTGGTTGGCCGCGTGGCTGAACAGCGTCGCGTTGTTGACGCGACGACCCGCTACTACCTGAACGCTCCGCTGCCTTGGTTTGGCTCGTCCAGCCTGGCGCCAGAGTTCGTCGACGGCCTGCTGAGCAAACTCACCGCCTCGGCTGAAACCGGTTTGGCCGAAGGCTTCAAGGCGCTCAACCCGCTGCGAGAGTTCCTGACCGGCAAGTCGCTGGCGACGGACCCGGAGGCAGACAAGCTTGTGACCAACGCAGTGGTGAAAGCGGGCAAGACCCCGGGTGCCAACGACCGGCGGGTGTCGCTGGTGGTGCGTGAAGCGGGTTATGTCTACCGTGTTTCTGTGGACAAGCCCGCACAGGACTGGACCTGCAACTGGCGCAACGTCAGCGCCAACCGGTTTGTCAGGACGCCATGGGCCGCTGAGGCAGAAGCGGCACAGAAGCCGCCAGCGCCCGCGGCGGCCGGCCCGCAGATCGGCTTGACCGGAACCATCACCCTGCCCAAGGCGTCAACAACTGCGCCTTGAGGCCGGTTTCACTCACGCGCTTTTTTCAGGCGGTACAGCCGCGTTGTAGGCGGAGCGGCTGAAGACGGCCGCCGCTGCACTGGTGCCGCCCGACCGGAAGCTGTCCGTGCTGCGCACGGCGGCGGCACGCAAGCCCGGCAGTTCGTCGTTTTCTTCGGCGGCGGCCAGTTGCTTCACGACATTGCGGTCATCGACAGTGGGGTCCATTGCAGAGTACGCCAGGCGCTCGTCGCGCAACATCGACCGCGCGCCGACCACCGTGGTTCGGCAGCCCGCGGCCAGGCTGGCGTGGGTGGTTTCCGACGTGATCGCGGACGCGCCCGGGCCGTTGATGTCAAAGGCCAACTGCTGCCCTGCGCTCCTGCCCGGCAGGTCATCGCGCTCGACCCAAGCGTCCACCCGGACTGCCTGCCGGCCCTTGTTGTGCAGGGTCAGCTGCCACAGACCCGCCGGCGCACCGTCCGCGGCGTGGCCTCGGCCCCTGCCGGCCAGCGCCAGCAAGGCCTGCGCCCCCCGGCCTCCCGCCACGTCCTTGCGGTGGATGACAGCGGCCAGCGGTGCGGCCGTTGGGCCCAACAGCGCCAGGGCACTGTTGGACGCCACCGGCGCACAGGTCTCGCCCTGGGGCGACGTCACTTGCACATTGACCTCCACGTCGGTGCTGGGTGGGTACCAACACTCCACAAACCCGTCGTTGCTGTCTTCTTCCGACAGCCAGAACTGGATCGACTGTTTCCCATCGGCCGGAATGTCGAACCGGGCATGTCCGTTGGCCGTCGCCGAGTTGCCCGCAGCCACCACGACCTGCAATCGGGCGTGTTGCTGACACAGCTTGTCCACGGCCGATTCCAGCAGGCTGCTGCCGTCGTGCGGACCGGCCTGCGAGCCGAAGCTGATGTTGACCACCACCTTGTCGCGGGTCTGCAGCAGGATGAAGTGCAGCGCGTCCAGCACGCGCACGCCGAGGGAGCCCCCGGTGCTGTCGCCGGCCGTGTCGATGGGCAAATGCACGAAGATGATCGGCGCGCGGCCAGCGGCGTCGGCGACGGTGCCCGGCAAGGGGTTGGGGTGGCCGGCCGCGAGGTCGAGCACGTGCACGCCATGGCAGGTCAACAGAGTCTCTCCGCCGGCACCGACGTCGTCCTGCAGATAACGATGATTGGCGTACACCCGTGTTTCATCGACCACGGGGCGTCCGTTTCGTGCGTCCAGCGCCCGCTGGCGCAACAGTGCGTCGATGGTGGCCTTCTTCAACACCCGACCGGCGGCGAAGTGTTCGGGCGCAGACCAGCCGGCGCCGGGTGTTGCATCCGGTGATTGATCCCACAGGTATTCGATGCGGGTCTCGTCAAGCGGCTGCTCGCCATCGTGTGCCCTGAACTGCTCGTGCAGAAAGGGGCAGCCGAAATCGATGACGGCCAGGACCGGGCCGTCTACGGGGGGCAGGTGCTTCCTCTCCTTGTCCATGGCGAGCAAGCCCAGCGTCTGCTGTCGCTCGACGGCCAGGCCGAGTTCCCAGCGCTTGATGGCCGGCACCGCCCACAAGCCGGGCAGCCGGTCCAAGGGCACGCGCGCAGTGATGTAGGCGGAGCTGGCCCCCGTTTGACCGACCATCGCGCGGTAGGCTGGATCGATCACGGCCCCCGCCTTGACCAGTGCCTGCAACACATCCGGTCCGGTGCTGTGCAGTTCCACCAGCAGCTCGGCCATGCGTTCCACAGGCGGGTCTGCTGGCCGCCTGGGCGCCAGCTCGAACCCGAGGAAGTCGCGCAACATCGCCCACTCGGTGTACAGATCGGGCGGGTTTCGGGCCTCGGCAGCCGGCCAGCGCAGCGGTTGCTCTGTCCAGGTTGGTGCAGGCATCGCTTCAGCCCCGGCCCAGGGCGCGCAACTCTGCCCGGGCGCGTTCAAACATCCAGGCCACCACTGCATCGGGCTGGGGGTCCACGGTGTCAGCCTGAGGTGAGGTCAGGAAAGTCATCGGCAGGCGCTGCAACAAGGCTTCGTCGTCGGAGAGCTGTTCCAAGTTGCCTGAAGTCGCACGGGTGAGGTCCAGCCTGGCATTCAGGAACTTCTGGCCGGCAGCGCCACTGACATTCAGCAGATAACCCGCCAATGTTTCGCCCAGCAGCCAACCGGCAGCTGTGTCGATCGGGTAGTGCAGGCCTGCGACTTCGCGGTTGCGGCCGACGCGCAGCGCCAGGCGCCGGAGCAACGGGTGGGCGCCGGTCTCCGACGGCAACAAGGCCACCAGCAGCTCGCACAGCATCCGGGCTGCACTGGCGTGGCCGCTCGGCAAGGCCGCATGGCCGGGCACGTCCAGCATCGGCAGCACCAAGGCCGACACCTCGGAGGGCCGGGCGACACCGGCGGCGTACTTGAGAGGCATCACAACCGCAGTCACCAGCGACAGGCCGAGCTGCAGGTACTCGAACACATGGGGCGCACGTGCCGCATCCAGGTCCACAACGGCCGAGAAGAAGGGCCACAGCTCGTCGGCTTGAACCATGATCTCGGCATACTGGTCTTCGCGGCGTCTGCCTGCTTGGCGAACCCGAGAGGCCTGGCCTTCGAGCAGCTTGGTGCGCCCGTTCGGCGTCATCGGCAAGACCAGGGTCAGCAACGTGTTTTTCTTGAGCCCACCTGCCCCGCGCCGCTGCAGGGTCAGCCCGTCGACCAGCATGCCGGCCTGCAGGCGGCTCAGCGCCGTCTGGACGCGGACCCACGGCTCATACCGTGGCAACGCTTCCTGCGGATTGATCGGCTTGGTTTTGCCGGCTGCCCCAGGCGCCTGCGACGTTGCAGGCACAGGCCGACGGGCGGGCCCGTCGTGGCTGCGCACCAGCCCCGCACAGCTGCGCCTGACGGCCTCAACCACCAGCGGCGATGCACCGCCGCCGGAGCGCCTGCCGCCGTCGGTGGCCTGGCCGCCGGTGGGGTGCAGGTAGGCGTTCTTGGGTCCGCCCGTGGGGTGTGTGTAGGCGAGCAAGGTGCTGCCCTGGGCGAACGGCGGGCGTGTGTCGGTGGTCATGGTGTGTACAGGTCCGAGTGGAAGTGGAGGCCGATGTTTCAGGGCGGAACGCCGGCGCTCCGCAGCGCCTGTGAATGCACTTCGGCATGCGGCAGGCCGTGGCCGGGGTAGTGGCGGGTGAAGTCCTGCACGCGGTAACCCGGCACCAGGCGCTCGTGGACGCGCACCGCTGCCTGGGCGGCCGCCACGTCGCCGCGCATGGCCAGCGCAATGATCAGCAGCCGGTGTGACGGCGCGTGCATGGCGTTGTGCGCAATCGAGTTCCGCGCTGCGGACTCGGCGGCTTCGGGCTGCCCAGCGACCAGCAGCGCCAAGGCCCGGTAGGCTTCGAACAAGAACCGCGCCGGGTCCAGCGGCGACAAGGACAAGGCGCGGTCAGCGGCTTCCAGCGCCTGCGGCGCTTGTTCCATGTGGCTGTGCGTGCCCGACAGCAAGGCCCATGCATAGGCCTCGTTCGGGTTGGCGCCCACGGCGGCCAGGTACCGTGTCTGCGCGCCTGACGGGTCCAGCCCGACGATGGACTCGGCCAGGCCGCCGATGGCCAGGCTGAACGCATCGTCCGGATCGATGTCGAGCGCGCGGCGAGCCGAGTCGCGCGCCGCGGCGCCGTCGCGCGCACGGTTGTCACTCCAACCTTGAACCAGCCGCATGATGTGCCACTTGGCCAACATGGCCAGCGGGGGAGCACTGCGCGGCACACGGTCATTCAGGTGTTGGAGCAGCGACTGGGCGCGGGCGAAGTCAGTGGACGACAGCCGGTGAAGCAGGGTGACGGCCCCTGTGTACAGCGTGAAGCCGTCCAGGTTTGGGAACGGCAGGGTCCTGGTGCGGCGGGCTTCGTGGTCGGCGACGCTGCGGGCCACCGCCCTGGTGATGCTCGGGACGACCAGGTCATCGCCAGCAAACAACGCGGTGACCGACAGGTCGAAACGATCAGCCCACAGCACTTCGCCACTGGTGACATCTACCAATTCCGCCTCGACCCGGAAGTGTTCAGCGGAGCGGGGCCTCATCCGACCGGTGACGGCATAACGCGCCTTCAGCCGGGTCTGCAGATCATTCAGCAGGCCGTCCCTCGATCGGCGAAAGGCGCTGGTCGACAGCCGGGACAAGAGCCGCAGTTCCCGGCTCCTGGAAAGTTGGGCAATGACGTCATCGGCGACCGCGTCGCCGATGGCCACGTCCTGTGCCCCGCTGGCACCATCGGACCTGAGCACCGTGAAGGGAATGATGGCGACCACAGGCCGCAGGTCAAACGGCGTGTCCGCTGTGTGCTGGTCGCCGCTCACGCCTGCCGGGGCAGGCTGCAGCATCGGCGTTTGCCTGGCCGTTTGCGTGGCCGTTCTCCGCAACTTGAAGGCCCGCAGGGGTTCATCGATGTGCTTGACGAAACAAAGGCCGAGGTCGGTCAGCTCGAAATCTGAGCAATCCGAGAGCAGGTCACGCACTTCGACGGAGACGGTGACCTCGCCCGGTTGCGACAACCCCGCCAGGCGCGCCGCCACGTTCACGCCGGTGCCGAACACGTCGATTGCATCGAGGTAGACATCACAGACATGGATGCCGCAGCGCAGCTGCATCGGCAGCGCAAAGTCTTGCGTGATGAGGGCCAGCTCTTCGTGGCAGGCAAAGGCCAGGCTCGTCGCGGCTTCGGTGTCGGTACAAGACAGCAGCAGACCGTCGCCGAGGCTCTTGACCAGGTGCGCATCGGCTGTCCGGTCGACCACCGCCTCCACCTGGCGCAGAAATGCCCGCCACAAGGCCACCACTTGCATCTCGGCCAGGCCCATGATCTTGACGGACTCGACCAGGTCGATGACGACGATGTTGCGCCGGACACTGGTCAACGGCGTGAGGTTCAACGTTTCGTCCGGAACCGCCAAGTTGCCCTCCCCGTACAGCAAAGCCAAGGGGATTCTGAACGATGCCAGTTGCGGGGTGCAAAAAATGCATGGTGGGCGGCGACGAACACACGACCCCCGCAGCTTGTATGGCCAGGCCCGGAAATGCATCCGGCGGACAGACGACAAACCCGCGGGCGGGGCTTGCGAGGCACCCGCACCCGCAGTCGCAGTTCAACCCCTTACCGGCGGCCCGTATTCCCGTGACGGCTTCGCCGCCCGCGCATACAGGCCGTCCACCTTGGGCAGCATGCCCTGGATGTCCTTGATGCGGGTGTCGCCGGCCGGGTGGGTGGACATGAACTCTGGCGGTGCGCCCTTGTTGGCCTGCAGCATCTTCTGCCACAGCGTGACGCCGGCGGCCGGGTCGTAGCCGGCGCGGGCGGCCAGCTCCATGCCGACGATGTCGGCCTCGGATTCGTCTTCGCGGCTGAAGCGCAGCGTCAGCAGTTGTGCGCCCATGCCCAGCAGCGCGTCCCCGGCACCGCCCAGGCCCAGCAGCGAGCTCAGCAGGTTGGCGCCGATGCGCGTGGCCGCGGTCTTGCCCATGCGTTCACGCGCGTGTTCGCGCAGCGCGTGCGCCATTTCATGGCCCATGATGGACGCGACCTCGGCATCGTTGAGCTGCAGCTGCTGCAGGATGCCGTAATAAAACGCGATCTTGCCGCCCGGCATGCAGAAGGCGTTGAGCTCCTTGGTGCCGATCAGGTTGACCTCCCAGCGCCATTGCCGTGCGCGCGGGTTCCAGGGTTGCGTGTGGGGCAGCAGGCGCTCGGCGATGGACCGGAGCCGCACCACCTGCGGGTGGTTGGCGGGGGCCAGCGAACGCTGCTGCGCCGCTTCCTTCTGCATCTGGGCGTACTGCGCGGCGGCGGCCTGCTCCACCTGTTCAGCCGGCACCAGCTTGGCCAGGCGCGAGGTCTTGCCGACCTCGCTGCGCACCCCTTCGCTGTCCTGCCCCAGCACCGGCGCGGCGGCGCCGGCCAGCAGCAGCGACGTGAACAGCCGCCGCGATGGCCGCGGGTGCCAGGGGCAGCTGCAGCCGCCGTCGTCGTGCACAGGGGCGGCTGGTATTGCGGTCGTGCGGTGGTCGCTCATGGCGCGTCAGACCGGCCCAGGCCGGTGCGGGTTCCGTCGCGGACCATTCTAGGTTTGAGTCTCCAGCGCACGGATCGGCCCGCGCAGCCGCCACAACATGCCCAGCGCCGGCAGTGCCAGCACCGTGCTGAGGATGAAAAACGTCGGCCAGCCGATGCTCTCGGCCAGCACACCGGCCAGTGGCCCCACCCACACGCGGCCGATGGAGGCAAAGGCCGACAGCAGCGCAAACTGCGTCGCCGTGAAGCGCTGGTTGCACAGGCTCATCAAGAAGGCCACGAAGGCCGCCGTGCCCATGCCACCCGACAGGTTCTCGAAGGCGATCACCATCAGCAGCCCGCCGTCCACCGGCGTGGGTGTGTCGAGCTTGACGAACCACCAGTCGAAGGCCGGCAGTGTCAGCCCGGGCAGCACCCCCGCACCGTTGACGGCCAGCCACCAGAAGCCCAGGTTGCTGGCTGCCTGCAGCACCCCGAAGACCAGCAGCGCGCGCCACAGGCCGATCTTGATCATCAGTGCGCCGCCCAGCAGCGCGCCGCCGATGGTCAGCCACAGGCCGATGACCTTGTTGACCACGCCCACCTCGGCCGGGCTGTAGGCCATGGCCTTGAGCAGAAAGGGCGTCATCAGGCTGCCGGCAAAGGCATCGCCCAGCTTGTAGAGCACGATCAGGCCCAGGAAGGCCAGCGCACCCGGCACGGCAAAGTAGCTGTTCAGGCCACCGAGCAGGGTCTGGAACCTGGCGCGCCGCGCCGCCCAGGCCGCCAGCGGCAGCGTGAAGGCTATGCCCAGCAGCAGCGCGGCCAGGTCGACCCAGCGCTTCTGCAGCCGCGGCTCCAGCGTGGTGCCTTCGAGCAGCGGCCCCAGCAGGGCCTGTGCGATGGGCTGGGCCAAACGATCGCTGAGCAGATAGCCCACCGCCACCGCCACCAGCACGGCGGCAAAGCCCAGCAGGTCCTGCCGCGCCGGCGGGCGCGGGCCGGGTGGTGTGGGCACGCGTGGCAGCACGGTGGCCGACAGCACCGCCGCCACCACCATCAGACCTGCCATGAAGCGGTAGACCTCGGGCCAGGTCCAGCCGCCTTGTTGCGCGGGGTCGGTCCAGATCAGGGCCACACCGCCGGAGACGATCATCGCCAGCCGGTACCCCATCACGTTCAGCGACGCGCCCAGGCCACGTTCCGCGGCGGGCAGAAGATCGGTGCGGTAGGCGTCGATCACCACATCCTGCGAGGCCGACATGAAAGCCACCGCCACCGCGATCAGCGCAAAAGCCTGGATCGACGCCGACGGCGAGGTGCCGGCCAGCGCCGCCAATGCCGCTGCCAGCAGCAGCTGCGTCAGCACCAGCCAGCCGCGCCGCCGGCCCAGCAGCGGCAGGTCGAAGCGGTCCATCAGCGGTGCCCACAAAAACTTGAAGGTGTAGGGCAGGCCCACCAGGCTGAGGAAGCCGATGGTGGCGATGTCCACGCCGTCCAGCGTCAACCAGGCCTGCAGGGCCTGGCCGGTCAGCGCCAACGGCAGGCCGGAGGCAAAACCCAGCAGGGTGACGACGACGATGCGGTGCAGGGCCGCGGCGCGCTGCGCCAGGCTGCGCGGGGGCTCGGGGGCGGCGGGCATCGGCCCGATTCTAGGAGGGGTGCCTCCGTCTACTTCGTGGCGCCCGGGTGCTGCTGGTAGATGGCCTGCGCCAGGGCCAGCAGCGTCTCTTTGGGCAAGGCGCCGACCACCGCGTAGCCGGCGCCGGATTCGACCCAGTAGAACAGCCCCAGCTCCCCCTGGCGCTCGTAGCGGAAGGCGGCAGGCGTGCCGTCTTCAGGCTTGCGCAGGTAAACCGTGACCCGCAGGCCCTGCGCATCCTGGTACATCAGCTGCGCGCTCTTGCCTGGGCCATCGGGCAGCAGCCGGCCACCCACCAGCTCGAAGCCCTGGGCCTTGAGGTCGAACAGTTTCACCGGCACGTCGATGCGGCGCGTGAGCCAGCGCGCCAGGTGCTCTTCCTGGGCCTTCACCTCCACCGGGTGGCGCGGCTCGGGCGTGAACACGGCGTGCGCGTAGGCGGCGCGCTGCACCCAGCCGCCGGGGGTGCCGGCCAGCAGCCGGGGCTGCAGCTTCTGCCATTGCGACAGACCGCCCGCGCCAAGCAGCACGCCGGTCACCAGCAGCCCGGCGGCCATCGCCGCCTGGCGCCAGGCCGGGTTCGCCGGGCGGCCCTGCACCAGCTGGGTCAGGCGCTCGGGCACGGGTGCGGCCAGCAGGGCGTCGCCCCAGGCACGCAGGCCTTCGCGGTCGGCGGCCCACAGGCGCACCCGGGTCTCGTCCTCCGGGTGGTCGGCGAGCCACGCGCCCACCTGGGCCTGTTCGTCGGTGGGCAGCGCGGCGTCGAGCCAGGCGCTGAGTTGTTCGTCGGTTGGTCGGGTCATACCACGCGCCGCAGCACCGGGGCATCCGGTCGCTGGCGGTCCACATCAGAACCTTCAAGAAACTGCCGCATCGCACCGCGCGCGCGGCAGACACGCGACATCACGGTGCCCACGGGCACCTGCATCACCTCGGCCGCCTCGGCGTAGCTGAGCTGCTCCACGCACACCAGCAGCAGGCTGGCGCGCTGGTCGGGTGACAGCCGGGCCAGCGCCGTTTGCAGGTCCAGCCGCAGCCCGACATCCGTGCCGGCGTGGCCGCCCTGGCGGTCCTGCAGGTCGCCCAGTTCGGCCGGGTCCAGCGTGGACACGCGGTGTTCGCGGCGGCAATGGTCCATGTGTGCGTTGTGGGCGATGGACAGCAGCCAGACCCCCATGTCGCGTCGCTGGTCGAACTGGTGCCAGTGCGTCAGCCCGCGCTCCAGCGCGCTCTGCACCAGGTCGTCGGCGCGGTGCACATCGAACACCAGGCTGCGCGCATAACGCCGCAGGCGCGGGATGTGCGCCAGCAGTTGCTGGCGGAAGCTGGGGGGCGCGGCGCTCACAGGGGGGATACGCACCGTGGGCCGTGTGTATTCCTCAGCGCACGAAGCGCCCGTCGTGGCTGACCTGCACCAGCTCGACGAAACGCGATCCGGTGGCGCCGGCCGTGAAATCCACGCTCATGCCCGCCAGCCGTGTGCGCAGGCCGCGCAGCGCCGTGTGCAGCTTGTCCCGCGTGAGGTCGCGGCCCACACGCCGCAGGGCTTCCAGCAGCACCAGGCCGGCCAGGTAGCCCTCGAAGCTGTAATAACCCACCGGCAGCTTGGCGGCCTCGGCCAGGCTGCGGTAGCGCACGATCAGCGGGTCGGCCTGGGCCCAGGGGTAGGGCACCACCTGCGAGATGGCCAGCCCCCGCGCACGCTCGCCCGCCACCTTGGCCGTGACCTCGCCGGCAACGATGGACATGCCGTAGAACGACGGCTGGGCGCCCAGGGCCCAGCAGGCCTTCATCAGCTCGCCCGGCAAGGCGCCGCCCAGGTACATCAGGATGGCCTGGGGTTTGGCGTCCACCAGCGCACGCGCGCCAGCGGCCACCGTGCTGCCGTCGCCCTTGAACGCGCCGCTGCCCGCTGGCTGCAGGTTGAGCTTGCCCAGCGCGCTGCCGATCAAGGTCAGCGCCTCCTGGCCGCCAGGGTTGTCCAGCACTGCGGCGGCGATGCGTGTGATGCCGATGGTGGCGAGGTGCTGCACCAGCGCTTCGGCCTCGCGGCCCGAGGTGGCGCGCACGAAGTAGGCCGTGCCCTCGGCCTTGGCGCGCACCGAGTCGGCCACGGCATAACCGGCCACCATTGGCACCCCAGCCTTTTGCGCCAGCGGCGCCGTGGCCGCGGTGGTGGCCGATCCCACGCAGCCGAACAAGGCGAACACGCCATCTTCGTCCAGCAGCTTGCGCACGTTGGCCGCGGCCCGGTCGGGCTTGAGCTCGTCGTCCACCGTCTTCAGGCGCACGCGCCGGCCAGCCACGCCGCCGTTGCGCGCGGACTCGCTGAAGGCCAGCTCGGCGCCGGCCAGCATCACATTGATCTGGCCGCCCAGCGGGCCGCTGAGGATGCCGGTCTGGCCGAACACCACCTCCTGGTCGCTGACGCCGGGTTCGGCCCGGGCCACCCAGGGCACGGCCAGCGCGCTGGCGCCGAGCACAGTTCTTCGTCTGATCATCGAATCTCCTCGTCCTGGCCGGGAGTATCAGGAGCTCCCGGGCCCACCGAGACGCCGGGTTAACCCGTGCACGCGGCTTGAATTTCAGGGCTGCCGCCCCAGTTGTCCGCCATGGCCACACCCACCCACATCGCTTGTGCCGCTTGCGGCGCCCTCAACCGCGTGCCCGCTGATCGCCTGGCCGAAGACCCGGTTTGCGGCCAATGTGGCCAGGCCCTGCTCAGTGGTGAGCCGGTCGAGCTGACCGACGCCAACTTCGACCGCGTGGCCGGCCGCAGCGAGCTGCCGGTGCTGGTGGATTTCTGGGCCCCCTGGTGCGGTCCCTGCCGCAGCATGGCGCCGGCTTTTGCGCAGGCGGCACGGCAGCTCAAGGGCCGGGCGCTGCTGGTGAAGGTGGACACCGATGCGAACCCGGCGCTGGCCGCACGTTTTGGCATCCGCAGCATCCCCACGCTCGTGCGGCTGGAGCGTGGGCAGGAGGCGGCCCGGCAATCGGGTGCGCTGCCGGCCGGGGCGATCGTCGCGCTGGCCCAAGGCCGCTGACGCTGGTCAGCGCGGCTCGACGTCCACGAAGCGGTAGAGGTCGCGCATGAAGGGGTGGCGCCAGTAGGTCAGCGTCCAGGGCTGCACCAGGTCGGGGTAGACGCGGTGCAGCAGCACCTTGAACGGCAGGTAGGCCACCAGCAGGTCTTTCGCCTGCCGCATCACGGCCTCGCGCGCCGGGCCGTCGGGCAGGCGCAGCTGGCGGCGGTAGAGCTCGTCGAAGGCCGGCAGGTTGAAGCGGGGGTCGTTCGATTCGGCCGCGTTGGGCCCGTAGGCGATGCCGAGGAAAAAGCCACCGTCGGGTGAGCCCGCGCCCCAGGAGTAGCCCCACATCTGCAGCGTGCCGGCGCGCGTCTTCTTCAGCAGCTCGGACCAGGTGGAGACCTCGAACTGGATGCGCAGGCCCACGGCCGCCAGGTTGCGGCGCAGCAGGTCGTTGGCCAGGCGCGAGCGCTGGTCGGCCAGCGAGGCCATGCGCAAGATCAGCGGTTTGCCGTCCAGCCCCTCGCGCCAGCCGTCGCCGTTGCGGTCGGTGTAGCCGTGCAGGTCCAGCAGCGCCTTGGCGCGTGCCGGGTCGTAGCTGCTCATCTCGCTTTTGTAGGCCGTGTCGTAACCCGAGGTGTGCGGCGCGATCGTGCTCTGCGCCGGGATGCCACTGCCACCGAAGACCTGGCGGATGTAGGTGTCGCCGTCGTGTGCCAGGCCGATGGCGCGCCGCAGCGCCACCTTCTCGGGGGTGTAGCCGCCGACGATGGGGTCTTCCATGAAGAAGAAGTTCATCACCATGTCGGCGTTCAGCACCTGCTGCAGCTTCACGCCCTGCTTGCGCAGGAAGGGTGCGAGCTGTCCCTTGGGCACGGCCATCGGCACGTAGGGGCCGGGCACCAGCAGCCAGTGGTAATCGCCGTTGAGGAAACTCAGCCAGCGTGGCTGGTCTTCTTCGACGATGTCGACGATCACACCGTCCACCCGCGGCAGGCGCTGGCCTTTCAGCCGGGCCGCGATCTGCTGCGCCAGCGGCTCGTCGGCCGGTGTGCCCTCGTAATACGTCTCGCGGTAGAAAGGCGAACGTTCCAGCTCGATGCGCGACGCGCGGCGCCAGCTCTTGAGCCGGAAGGCGCCGGTGCCCACCGGGTGCGCGCCGATGTCCTTGCCGTAGAACTCGACCACCTCGCGCGCGACGGCACCCATGATCGTGGGGTCGGCGAAGCGGTAGATGAAACGCGGGTCGTCGTCGCCCAGCGTGAGCTGGAAGGTGTAGCGGTCCAGCGTGCGCAGCCCCGCCACCGGCGTGTCGTAGTCGAAGGGCTGGCGCGTCTTCAGCGCCTGCTGGCGCAGCTCGCTCAGGCCCGGCAGCTTCATCTGCTCGTACAGGTAGAGGTCGCTGGAGTTGTACTGCGGGTCGTAAAAACGTTTGATGCTGTAGACGTAGTCTTCGGCCACCAGCTCACGTTTCACGCCTTTGAAAGCGGGGTCATCGGCGAAGTAGATGCCGGGTTTCAGCCGCACCGTGAACACCCTGCCATCGGCCGAGACCTCGGGCAGCGCCGCCGCGGTGGTGGGCACCAGCCGCACCGGGCGCGCCAGGTAGTCGTAGCCGAGCGGGGATTCGAGGATCTGCGCGATGAGTTCGCTGGAATAGCGGTCGCTGTTGGTCTGCGGCGGATCGAAGGTGCTTTCCGGCGCTGGGAAGGCGATGTGCAGCAGCTTGCGGCCGGTCTGGGGGGCATCTCCAGCGGCGCAGGTTTCCTGCGCTGCGCCCAGGCCCAGCGATGCCGCTGCGGCGGCCTGCAGCAGCTGGCGGCGGTCCACGCTCATCGCGGAACCACGCTGTGGTCGATGTCCACCATGTGCCACCAGTCCTGCCAGAACAGCGGGCGCCGGTAGCCGATGCATTGGGCCTGCGCGAGGTCGGTCACGATGCGGTGCACCAGGGTCTTGTAGGGCATGTAGGCCACGGCCAGGCGCTTGGCTTCGTCGAACAGCGCCGTGCGCTCAGGGCCGTCGGGCAGCAGCTCCATGCGGTTGAACAGCGCATCAAACGCTGGCAGCGCAAAACGTGCCATGTTCTGGCCGCCGATCTGCGCGCCGTGGTACCGCGCCAGCGCGGGCTGGCCATCGGGCGCGGCGGCCGATCCGCCGACGCGCCACATCATGTAGGCGCCGCTGCGCGCCGACTTCAGGTTCTCCGGCCACTTGGCTGGTTTGTAGCGCACACGCAGGCCCACGGCCGCCAGGTTCTTGGCGCGCAGGTCGTCGAGCGCCCGGCTCTGGTTGTCGGGCTGGGTGTTGATCTCCAGCAGCAGCGGCTGGCCGTCGGGCAGCTCGCGCCAGCCGTCGCCGTCGCGGTCGGTGTAGCCGTAAAGATCCAGCAGGGCCTTGGCGCGCGCGGGGTCGTAGTCGCCCATCTCGCTCTTGAAGCCCGTGTCGTAACCCAGGGTGCCGGGCACGATGGGCGATTGCGCCGGGATCGCCTGGCCGCGCCAGACACGTGCAATCTCGCGCGGCACGTCCAGGGCCAGGCCGATGGCGCGGCGCAGCGCCACCCGCTCGGGCGTGGTGCCGCCCACCACCGGGTGCGCCATGTTGAACAACATCATGAAGACGTCGGGCCGCACGATGCGAAAGCCATGCACACCTTGTTTGGCCAGGTTGGGTGCGACGCGGCCATTGGGCATGGCCACGTCGATGAACTCCGCCGGCATCTGCTCGATGAAATCGTGCTGGCCCTGCAGGAAACTCAGCCAGCGCGGCTGGTCTTCTTCAATCACGCTGATCTCGACCCGGTCCACCAGCGGCAGCCGTCGGCCCTTGAAGCGCGCCAGCAAGGCCTGGCCTTCAGCATCGTCGGCCGCGGGCTCGGCATCGTAAAAACGTTCGCGGTAGGCCGGGTTGCGGTCCAGCGCGATGAAGGAGCTGCGCCGCCACTGCACCAGCTTGAAGGGCCCGGTGCCCACCGGGTGCGCGCCGATGTTGGCGCCGTAGGCCTCGGCCACCTCACGGGCCACGGCGCCGTACAGGTCGCTGGTGGCAATCAGCTGCAGGAAACGCGGGCGCGGCGCCTGCAGCCGGAAGCGGATCGTGTAGCGGTCCAGCGCCTGCAGGCCGTCGATGGGGCGGTCGTAGTCAAACGGTTTTTTGCCCTTCAGCGCTGCTTCGCGCAACTCGACCAGGCCGAGCAGGCCACCCTGCTGGTCCAGCCCGGTCCAGGTGGGGCTCTTCAGCGCCGGGTCGGCAAAACGTTTGAAGCTGTAGACGTAGTCGGCGGCGGTCAGCTCGCGCGGTTGCCCTTTGAAAGCAGGGTCTTCCTGGAAGAAGATGCCGGCTCGGATGCGCACGGTCCAGGTGCGGAAGTCGTCGCTGGCCTCGGGCATGCCGTCGGCCGTGAGCGGCTTGATCTTCACCGGCCGCGCCAGGTGGTCGTAGCTGTACAGCCCCTCGAAGATGTGCGGCGTGACGGTGCGCGAGTAGATGTCGTTCACCTGCGCGGGGTCGAAGCTGGTTTCGGCCACGCGGAAGGCGTACCGCAGCACCTTCAGGTGCTGCGCCGCCTGAGCCGGGCGCACCTTCTGCCCTGACGGCGCGGGCGCGGCCTGCGCCCAGGCGCCGGTGTTTGCCACCAGTGCGCCAGCGCCGATCAGCGCCGCAGCGTCGCGCCGTTTCACTGCAGGGCCTGGGCGCGTTTGTCCATGTCCACGTCCGCCAGGTGCCACCACTCGTTCCAGAACAGCGGCCGGCGGTAACCCGTGACCCAGCCGTACCAGAGGTCGGTGCTGATGCGGTGCACCGTGGGTTTGTAGGGCGCGTAGGCCACCGAGATCTTTTTGGCTTCCAGGAACAGCGCCTCGCGTTCCGGGCCTTCAGGCAGCTGCGACAGCTTGTCGTACACCGCGTCGAACTCGGCGTTCTTGAAGCGCGCCAGGTTCTGCGCACCCGATTGCGGGCCATGCAGCCGGTACAGCGCACTCTGGCCGTCGGTGCCGGCGGCGGACGAACCCAGGGCCCAGATCTGCAGTTTGCCGGCGCGTGCGGCCTTCAGGTGCTCGGGCCACTGGCCGGTGTTGAACTGCACGCGCACGCCGATGGCCTGCATGTTCTTGCGGAAGAGTTCGTCGAACTGGCGGTAGATCTGCTCCGGCTGCGTGGCCTTGCTCAGCAGCAGCGGCTGGCCGTCGGGCAGTTCGCGCCAGCCGTCACCGTCGCGGTCGCGGTAGCCGTACAGGTCCAGCAGCGCCATCGCGCGGCCAGGGTCGTAGTCGCCGGCTTCGCTTTTGAACTTCGGGTCGTAGCCGGTGGTGTGCGGCACGATGTTGCTCTGCGCCGGGATGGCCTGGCCGCGCCGCACAACGCGGATCTCGCGCCCCACGTCCATGGCCAGGCTGATGGCGCGGCGCAGGGCCACCTTGTCGGGCGTGTAGCCGCCGACCACCGGGTCTTCCATGTTGAAGTAGGTGATCGCGATGTCGGGGTTCACCAGCTGACGACCCTGGATGCCACGTTTGGCCAGGTTGGGGGCCAGCTTGCCATTGGGCATGGCCTGCTCGACGAAGTTGGCCGGCACCGGGCCGTACTTGGACGCGATGGCGTCGATCTCACCGTTCAGGAACGACAGCCACATCGGCTGGTCTTCGTCGATGACGGCCACGTGCACTTCGTCGACGATGGGGATGCGCTTGCCTTTGAGCCTGGCCAGGATGGCCTGGCCGTCGGCGTCGTCGGCGGCCGGTTCGGCGTCATAGAGCACCTCGCGGTAGCTCGGGTTGCGCTCCAGCACGATCATCGAGCTTCGGCGCCAGCTCTTCAGCCGGAACGGCCCCGTGCCCACCGGGTGCTCGCCGATCTTGTCGCCATAGAACTCCACCACCTCGCGCGCCACCGCGCCCAGCAGGTCGGACGAGGCCAGCGAGCCCATGAAACGCGGGTTGGGCTGGCTCAGCTTGATCTGCAGCGTGTAACGGTCCAGCGTGCGCAGGCCTTCGGGTTCGGTCTCGTAGTCGAACTTGCTCTTGGCATCGATGTGCTTCTGGCGCTTGTCGGCCAGGCCGGCGATCTTGAGCGAGGCGATGTAGGTCCAGAGCTCGCTGCGGTTGGCCGGGTCGGCTGTGCGCAGCACGGAATACACGTAGTCGCGCGCCGTCAGCTCACGCTTGACGCCCTTGAAAGCCGGGTCGTCCTGAAAATGGATGCCGGGCTGGATGCGCACCGTCCAGGTGGTGAAGTCCGGCGAGACCTCGGGCAGCGCCGCGGCCGTCAGCGGGCGGATCTTGGCCGGCCGCGCCAGGTGGTCGTAGCGGTACAGGCCCTCGAAGATGTGCGGCGTGATCGTGCGCGAATACAGGTCGCTGATCTGCACCGGGTCGAAGCTGGTCTCGGCGGTGTTGAAGGCCACACGCAGGATCTTCTTCTGCGCCGTCTGGGCGGGGGCGCCGACGGCCAGCAACAACGACGCTGCCAGCGCGGCCAGCCATACAGAGGGTTTCAAGGCGCGCTCCAGTCGATGTCGACCAGGTGGTACCACTCGTTCCAGAACAGCGGCCGGCGGTGGCCGATCAAGTGGGCGTAGGTCAGGTCGTTGCTGATGCGGTGCAGCAGGCTCTTGTACGGCAGGTAGGCGTTGCCGATCAATTTGGCCTCGCGGAACAGGGCCTCGCGTTCAGGGCCGTCGGGCAGTTGCTGCGTGCGTTCGTAGATCTGGTCCATGCGCGCGTGGCGGAAGCGCGCGAAGTTCTGGCCGCTGCCGATTTGCTTGCTGTAGTACGCGATCAGCGTGTCCTGGCCGTCGGGGCTGGCGGCCGAGCCGCCCAGCGTCCACATCTGCAGCTTGCCGGCGTAGGCCGCCTTCAGCTGCTCGGACCATTGCCCGGTGAAGAAGCTGGTGCGCACGCCCACGGCCTCGAAGTCCTTCTTCCACAGCTCGTCGAACTGGCGGTTGAACTGCGAGCGCTGCGTGGCCACCTCCACCGTCAGCGGTTTGCCGTCGGGCCGCTCGCGGAAGCCGTCGCCGTCACGGTCGATGTAGCCGTACAGGTCGAGCAGGGCCTTCGCGCGCGAGGGGTCGAAGTCGCCCATTTCGCTCTTGAATTTCGGGTCGTAGCCGCTGGTGTGCGGGATCAGCAGCGATTGCGACGGGATGCCCTGGCCGCGGTACAGCAGGCGGATCAGCCGCTGCACGTCCAGCGACAAGGACAGCGCGCGGCGCAGTGCCACCTGGGCCGGCTCGGTGCCGCCGACCATGGGGTCGTCCATGTTGAAGAAGGTGTAGACGCCGTCGGCGTTCAGCGAACTGCGCAGCTGGATGCCACGTTTGGCCAGGTGCGGCGCCAGTTTGCCGCCGGGCAGGGCCTGGCCGATGAAGGCCGGCGGCACGTTGGTGATGTCCAGGTCGCCGTTCAGGAAGGCCAGCCAGCGCGGCTGTTCTTCTTCGATGATGCTGACCTCGACGCGGTCCACCATCGGGATGCGCTTGCCCTTCAGCCGTGCCAGGATGGCCTGGCCATCGGCATCGTCCGGCGCGGGTTCGGCGTCGTAGTAGTGTTCGCGGTAGCCGGGGTTGCGCTCCAGCACGATCAGCGAGCTGCGCCGCCACTGCGCCAGCTTGAACGGCCCGGTGCCCACGGGGTGCGCCATGCTGTCGTCGCCGTAATGTTCGATCACCTCGCGGGCGGTGCCGCCCAGCAGGTCGCCCGAGGCCAGCATCTCGATCAGCCTTGGCCGCGTCTGCTTGAGCTTGAACTGGATCGTGTAGCGGTCCAGCGCGCGGATGCCCTCGATCTCGCGGTCGTAGTCGAAGGGTTTTTTGGCCTTCACCGCCTCGTCGCGCAGTTCCGACAGGCCCACGAAGCCGGCGTCTTCGATCACCGACGCAAACGGGCTCTTGTTGGCCGGGTCAATGGGGCGCTTGAAGGCGTAGACGTAGTCGGCCGCCACCAGCTCGCGCTTCTGGCCCTTGAAGACCGGGTCGTCCTGGAAGTAGATGCCGGGTTTGAGGCGCACGGTCCAGGTGCGGAAGTCGTCCGTGATCTCGGGCAGCGCGGCGGCCGTCAGCGGCTTGATCTTGAAGGGCCGCGCCAGGTGGTCGTAGGTGTACAGGCCTTCGAAGATGTGCGGCGTGATCGTGCGCGAATACAGGTCGGAGATCTTGGCCGGGTCGAAGCCGGTCTCGGCGCTGTTGAACGCCAGCCGCAGCACCTTGGGTGCAGTGGCGGCGCTGGCCGTCGTGGCCGCCAACGACAGGGCGCACAGCGCCACGGACAGGAGATGGCGCAGGTGCAGGCTCATGGCAGTTGGGCGGTGTCGATGTCGACGTAGCGGAAGAAGTCCCGCAGGAAGGGGTGGCGGCGGTAGCCGACCACCGGGCTGTGCATCAGGTCGGTGGCCACGCGGTGGCTGCTGACCTTGTACGGCATGTAGGCCACGCTGAGCATCTTGGCCTGGTGGATCAGCGCTTCGCGCTCCGGGCCGTCGGGCAGCACACGCTGCTGTTCGTACAGCGCGTTGAAGGCCGGCAGGTCGAAGCGCGCGTGGTTGGCCTGGCCCTTGTTGGGGCCGTACAGCAGATCCAGGAAATAGCTGCCATCGGGGCTGACACCACCCCAGGCCACCCCCCACATCATCAGCTTGCCGGTGCGGCTGGCCTTCAGCTGCTCGGGCCACTTGGCGATCTTGAAGCTGATGCGGATGTTCACCGCGTCGGCCGTCTTCTGCCACAGCTCCTGCAGCTTGCGGCTGAGCTGGTCGGGCTGGCTGCTGTACTCCAGCAGCAGCGGGCTGCCATCGGGCAGGTCGCGGTAGCCGTCGCCGTTTTTGTCGGTGTAGCCGTACAGGTCCAGCAGCGCCTGGGCACGCGGGATGCTCTGTTCGCTCATCTCCGTCTTGAAGCTGGCTTCATAACCCGACAGCAGCGGCGGGATGATGGACTGCGCCGGGATCGCCTGGCCCAGGCGCACACGTTCGATCTCGGCCTGCGTGTCGTAGGCCAGCGCCAGCGCACGTCGCAGCGCCACCTTGTCGGGCGTGTAGCCGCCGACCACCGGGTGCTCCATGCCGAAGTACGACATCGTCACGTCCACCAGCGGCGCGCGGGCCATGCGGATGCCTTGTTTGGCCAGGTGCGGGCTGAGTTTGTTGTTCGGGATCGCGCTGGGCGCAAACTCGTTGGGCAACCGGTCCAGAAAATCGTGTTCCTTGTTCAGGAAGGCCAGCCAGCGCGGCTGCTGTTCTTCGATGACGCTGATCTCCACGCGGTCCAGCATCGGCATGCGTTTGCCGGCCAGTGCGCGTGCCATCGCCACCGCTTCGGGGTCGTTGGCGGGCGGGTTCTCGGCGTAGCGTTCCTCGCGGTAGCCCGGGAAACGTTCGAGCACGATCTTGGACGAGCGCCGCCAGTCCTTCAGCAGGAAGGGCCCGGTGCCCACCGGGTGCGCCATGATGTTGGCGCCATAGGCCTCGACCACCTCGCGGGCCACCGCGCCCATCACGGCGCCGTCGGTGAACAGGTAATAAAAACGCGGCGCGGGCGACTTGATGCGCACCACGAAGCTGTAGCGGTCCAGCGCCTTCAGGCCTTCGACCTCGGTGTCGTAGTCGAAGGGTTTTTTCTCGTCGATCAGCTTCTTGCGCAGCTCCGACAGGCCCAGGATGCCGGCGTTTTCCAGCTGGAAGAGGTTGGGGCTCTTGTGTTTGGGGTCGTAGTGGCGCTTGATCGAATAGACGTAGTCGGCCGCCGTCAGTTCACGTTTCTGGCCCTTGAAGACCGGGTCGTCGTGGAAGTGGATGCCGGGTTTGATGCGGAAGGTGAAGGTTCGCCCTTCGTCGCTGATCTCCGGCATGGCCACCGCGGTGTTGGGCACCGCGCGCGCGGGCCGCTCCAGGAAGGCATAGCTCAGCGGCGCGTCGAAGATCGCCGCGGCCACGGTGCGTGAATACAGGTCCGAGATCTGCGCGGGGTCAAAGCCGGTCTCGGCGACCTGGAAGGCGTAACGCAGCACTTTGGCGGGCGCTGCGCTGGTCTGCGCGGACCCGGCGCCACAGACCAACGCCAGGCTTGTGGCCAGCGCCAGCAGGACGGAACGGTTCATGGGGCTTGGTGTGAACGACGAAGGGCGCAGTCTAGCCGTGCGCCGCATCACGCCGAGCGGTCCCCCACTGGGCACGGGGGTTGCTTGGCGGAAACGCGGGGTGTGGACCCCTTGAGGCGCCCGTACACTCGCGCCTTCCCAAACCAGGGAGTGAGCTGGAAAACTATGGCCGCCTACCTTCTGCGGCGCTTGTGGCAAATGGTGCCGACCATCCTCGGCGTCGTGCTGCTCGTGTTCTTTCTTTTCAAGTACTTCGGTGGCGACCCTGCCGAAATCCTCGGTGGCCTGAACGCCACGCCGGAACAGATCGCTGCCATCCGGCAGCAACTGGGCCTGGACGAACCCGTCTGGTACCAGCTGTGGATCTACCTCAAGAGCGTGGTCACGTTCGACTGGGGCAAGAGCTGGGCCACCAACGAGGCGGTGTCCAACCTCTTCGCCACGCGGCTGCCGGCCACGCTGACGGTGATGATGCCCATCCTGATCCTGGAAGTGCTGCTGGCGCTGCCGATCGCGATGTGGGTGGCCTACCGCCGCGGCTCCATCGCCGACCGCAGCATCATGGTCATCAGCACCGTGGCGCTGTCGATCAGTTTCCTGGTCTACGTGATCGTCGGCCAGTACGTGTTCGGTTTCCAGCTCGGCTGGTTCCCGGTGCAGGGCTGGAGCGACAGCGTCTGGACCAACCTGATCACCTACGCACCCCTGCCGGTGCTGCTGGCGGTGGCGGTGTCGCTGGCGCCGTACACCCGGCTGTACCGCACCTTCTTCCTGGACGAGCTGGGACATGACTACGTGCGCACCGCGCGGGCCAAGGGCCTGACGGAAAACACCATCATGTTCAAGCATGTGCTGCGCAACGCGATGATCCCCATCCTCACCAACATCGGCCTGGCGCTGCCGGGTGTGTTTGTCGGTTCCTTCCTGATCGAGGTCTTTTTCTCGATCCCGGGCCTGGGCCGCGAGGTGCTGCTGGCGGTGAACCGCAGCGACTACCCGGTGATCCAGGCCATCGCCGTCTACCTGGCGGTGCTGACGATGCTGATCAACCTGGCCGTGGACCTGATGTTCAAGTTGGTCGACCCGCGGGTGGTGCTGAAATGAACGCTGCAGTGATGAGCTCCCCCGCCGGCACCGCCGAGCGGTCCGAAGGTGTCTGGCACGCCGCCTGGCGGCGCTTCAAGACCGACAAGGTCGGCATGGCGTCGGCCCTGATCGTGCTGGCCTTCCTGGTGCTGATCCTGGCCTCGTGGCTGGGCCTGGTGGCCAGCAAATGGCAGGACGAAGTGGGCGTGGCCAACGCACCGCCGACCTTCCTGGGCCCGCGCCCGCCCGAGGCCATCGGTGCCATCGAGGTGCCCAAGGGCCCGAACGTCGACCTGTCGGCGGTGGACCCGCTGGCCCCGCGCTACAAGGAGTGGGACGAAGCCGCCGCCAAGCTCAAGACCACCGAGACGGTGAAGGCACAGACCCTGCCGCTGGGCGCCGACCGCCTGGGCCGCGACGTGCTGTCCAAGGCCATCAAGGGCACCGAGATCTCGGTTTTCGTGGGCGTGCTGGCGGCGGTGATGGCCACCGGCATCGGCACCGCCTTAGGCGCCTTCAGCGGCTTCTTCGGCGGCAAGATCGGCGACGCGATGGAGTGGCTCTACAACGTCTTCGAGTCCATCCCCGGCATCCTGCTGATCTTTGCGTTTGCCGCGGTGTTCGGCCGCGGGATCCTGACGGTGGTGCTGATTCTGGGCCTCACCGGCTGGACCGGCCTGTACCGCCAGGTGCGTGCCGAGTTCCTGAAACACGGTGCGCGCGAATACGTGCGCTCGGCCGAGGCCATCGGCGCCAGCCGCATGAGCCGCATGTTCAAACACATCCTGCCCAACATCAGCCACGTGATCCTGGTGCGCATGAGCCTGCTGGTGGTGGGCTTCATCAAGGCCGAGGTCATCCTGTCCTACCTGGGCCTGGGCGTGGGCGTCGAAGACGTGTCCTGGGGCACGATGCTGGCCGATTCGCAGAGCGAGCTGATCCTGGGTTACTGGTGGCAGCTGGTGTCGGCCACGGTCTTCATGGCCGTGTTCGTGACCGCCTTCTCCCTGTTGGCCGACGCCGTGCGCGACGCGCTCGACCCCAAACTGCGCGGCCTGGAGTAATCATGTACCCCCAAGCTCACATTCGTTCGCTGCCCCCCGAGGGGGCGCTGGCCTCCTTTGGGACGGCCCGGCAGGAGGCCTGATGCTGTTATCCATCCAGGACCTCAAGGTCAGTTTCCGCATGGGCAAGGTCGACGGCGTGGCGCAGCGCGCCGACGCCGTCAAGGGTGTCAGCTTCGACATCCCCGAAAACAGCATCGTCGCCCTGGTGGGTGAATCCGGTTCGGGCAAGAGCGTCACCGCGATGTCCATCCTGAACCTGCTGCCCGACAACGCCGAGCGCCAGGGCCGTGTGCTGTGGCAGGGGCGCGACCTGCTGCAGGCCTCGTTGCCCGAGCTGCAGGCGCTGCGCGGCAAGGACATCGCCTGTGTCTTCCAGGACCCGATGCAATCGCTGAACCCGGTGTTCACGGTGGGCGCGCAGCTGTGCGAGCCGCTGATGAAGCACCTGGGCATGAGCAAGAAGCAGGCGCTGGAACGCGCCGAGGCCCTGCTGCACGAAGTAGGCATGCCCGAGCCCAAGCGCCGGCTGGCCACCTACCCTCACGAGATGTCAGGCGGTCAGCAGCAGCGCGTGATGATCGCGATGGCGCTGGCCTGCGAGCCCAAGCTGCTGATCGCCGACGAACCCACCACGGCGCTGGACGTGACCATCCAGCGCCAGATCCTGGAGCTGGTGGGCAAGCTGCGCGACAAACACCGCATGAGCGTGCTGTTCATCAGCCACGACCTGGGGGTGGTGGGCGAGATCGCCGACCACGTGGTGGTGATGCGCAACGGCATCGTGCGTGAACAGGCGCCGGTGGCCGGCATCTTTGCAGCACCCCAGGACGACTACACCAAGGCTTTGCTCGCCTGCCGCCCCAGCCTGACGGAGAACCCGGCCCGGCTGATGGTGATCGACGACCACATTGCCGGCCGCGACACGTCCGCCAAAGCCGTCAGCAAGGACGCCAACGCGCCTGTGGTGCTGGAGGTGCGTTCGCTGGCCAAGAGCTTTTTCCTGAAGCAAGGCCTGTTCGGCAAACGTGAGTTCAAGGCCGTGCAGGACGTGAACTTCCAGCTGCGCAAGGGCCACACACTGGGTGTGGTGGGCGAATCCGGCTCCGGCAAGACGACGATGGGCCTGACCCTGCTGCGCCTGCACGAGCCCACCGGCGGCGAGGTGATCTTCGACGGCCAGAACCTGCTCAAGCTCAGTGACCAGGAACGCCAGGTGATGCGCCGGCGCATCCAGATCGTGTTCCAGAACCCGTACGCCAGCCTGAACCCGCGCTTCACGATCGGCCAGACGCTGGTCGAGCCGATGGTGATCCACGGCATCGGCAAGGACCTGGCAGAACGTGAACAACGCGCCCGCACGCTGCTGGAGAAAGTGGGCCTGGACGGCCGCGCCTTCGGCAAGTACCCGCACGAGTTTTCCGGCGGCCAGCGTCAGCGTGTGGCCATCGCACGTTGCCTGACGCTGAACCCCGAGGTGCTGGTGCTCGACGAAGCCGTCAGTGCACTCGACGTGTCGGTGCAGGCCCAGGTGCTGAACCTGCTGCGCG
The DNA here is from genome assembly GCA_018780805.1 of Rubrivivax sp. GTDB lineage: Bacteria > Pseudomonadota > Gammaproteobacteria > Burkholderiales > Burkholderiaceae_C > Rubrivivax. Next base: position 25,245 of record JADMJD010000078.1, read on the forward strand.
ACCTGCAGGACGAGTTCGGCCTCAGCTACGTCTTCATCAGCCACGACCTGGCCGTGGTGCGTTTCATCAGCGACGAGGTGCTGGTGATGAAGGACGGGCGGGTGGTCGAGCAGGCCAGCGCCGCGCAGATCCTGGCCGCGCCGAAAGAGGAATACACGCAGCGGCTGCTGGCGGCCATCCCGCGCGGGTACCAGCCCGCCGTTTGAGTGTGGCGCGGCTATCGCGCAGCAGGATGATCTGAAACAGCGCCCCGCCTCACCAGCTGGTAGTGGCGCTCCTGTTTCACCCGCAGCTGGTCTTGTTGCAGCACCAGCTCGAAGAGTGCGATACCGCCTGCATTCAGGAACTGGGCCGCGACAGGGCGGCACAACAGGGCCGGGAACCGTTCCTGGCACAGCCGCAGGTCTTGTTGTGCCTGGACGATGCCGATCTGGTCGCTGCCGGTTTTGGCCTGGACCGGCACAACGAACTGGCGGCCGTCAATGTCGACGCCCACGTACAACTCGTCAATCTCGATCTGTGTGCGGCCCTTGTCGGCCTTGATCGACGTGCGCAAGTGGTTCTGCAACGAGTAGCTGGTGATCCCGAGGAAGATGTCGATCAGCCTGTTGTATCGGAGCTTGGCCAGCAGGGCCTGCTCGTCGGTCTGGGCATGGCGCAGCACGATGTCAGGTGTGGCGTCCGGGATCTCGATGATCTCCAGCATCGGATTTGGCCTGACACGGCTCTGGCGCACCAGTGAAAAGCGGTAGTTCGAGGCACCGTTCAGCTCCAGCGACCACTCGTGGCCCTCTGGTGCTGTGGCTTTGATGGGTGCCGGCATCTCGCGCCTGAATCGGAACGAATAGATCAGGTCACCCAGATTCTTCGGCAGCGGGACACCCAGCGCGGAGGCTGCGAGCTCGATGTCGGTGCGCTGGAACTCCACGGTCTTTTGGCCTTTGCGCCAACGGTCCATGAACAGGCGCTCAATCAGCAGGCCGTACATGGCACCTTTGCCCGGCATGTCAGCCATGGTCAGCAAGCTCTGGCAAGGCCAGCACCATCTGCCGACAATCCGTGGGCTCTGCCTGCGCGCCGGGGCGAAGCCGATTGGCGATGGGGCTCGACCCCAGACCGAAGCGGCGTACGGCTTCGGCCATCGTGTAGCCCAGTTCCGCGGCATGGCCGAGCTCGAGCGCCTTTCGCGGACGCGTGGGCGACAAGCCCAGCGCAACCATGATCTGCGATGCGACAGCGCGCCCGAGCAATGGCGGCACCGAGTTCCCGATCTGCCTGAAGCCGTGCCACTTGGTGACATGAAAGCGGAACCAGTCTGGATAGGAGTGCAAGCGCGCTGCCTCCCGCACCGTGATCACGCGTGGCAGCCGAGGGTGTATCGGCCGCGGCGAGGTGAACGCCCCTCTTGCGCTGTCTGTGCCAGCGCGCAGTGTGTTGCATACACCCGATGGATCGAGTTTCAGGAAGCGGCTGATGGGCTCGACAGTGCCGTTGGCGGTGGCCAGGAAGCGCTGCCGTGACAGGTCCGTGTGCGCCGTCCGTGCGCTGGCGGTCAACACGCTTCGGTCCCACCGACGAGGATGCGAAAAGTCGGTCGGATCCGCCAGTTCGCCACGCAGGCGCATGCTGTATGGCGACCCGGGGTGCAATTCAGCCGCGACTGCGTCACTGTCCAGCAGGGCATCAAACTGGTCTGCATCCGGCAGATCGTCGAGCGCATCGGACACGGTGGTCCTGCCCGTCGGTGCTGGGTAACAGGGCACCTTCTGGTCCCTTCGTGCAGCCAGCAGAAAGAGACGCTTGCGGTCTTGGGGCACGGCAAAGTCAACGGCATTGAGCACGCGATACGGCAGCAGCACCCGGTACCCGCTGTCCGACAGCGACTCGATGATTTCGTTGAGAAACTGCTTGTGTTGGCCGAGTGTCAGGCCTCGGACGTTCTCGAACACCGCGTACTTCGGCCGCAGTTCGGCCACCAGGCGGCAGTAGTGGTAGACGAGATGATTGCGTGTGTCATCCAGCGCCCGTTTGCCGATGGTCGAAAACCCCTGGCACGGTGCGCCCCCGCACACGACATCGATCTCAGCTCGACCAAGCCCAGCCAGCTGCCGCAACTCGGCACCAGACAAATCAACCACACTGCGGCAGATCGCAGTACTGTTTGGAAAATTGAAGTGGTGGGTCGCACAGTGGATCGGGTCCACCTCCACGCTGGCGGCGATGTCAAAACCGGCCTGCTCAAAACCGAGGCTCAATCCGCCAGCGCCTGCGAAAAGGTCAACGACGGTAGGTCTGGCGGCTTTGGCTTGGGTCACTGGTAGCCTCATGTGTGCGCGTTGGATGATCGTAACGCACCCGAAGCGCACGGCTGGTTTTTCATACAGCTTGCAACCTGGGCCCGGCGCGTACAGTGCCGCCATGGCACCGCCCATGTCCTCCGCCCTGCGCCAGGAACTGCGTTTCACGCAGGTGGCGTCCGGCGCGCGCATCGCCTGGGCGCGCAGCGGCAGCGGCCCGCCGCTGCTGCGCACCGGCCACTGGATGACACATGTGGAACACGACGCCGTCTCGGCGCTGTTCCGGCCCTGGCTGGAGCGGCTGGGGCGTTCGCTGACGCTGGTCCGCTTCGATGAACGTGGCAGTGGCCTCTCGGGCACCGACGGCGTGGTGCCCAGCCTGGAATCGGCGGTCGAAGAAACCGCTGCGGTCGTCGCGGCGGCGGGCCTGGCCCGCACCGCGCTGCTGGGCATCTCGGGCGGGGCCGCACCGGCCATCGCCTACGCCGCGCGCCACCCGGACAAGGTCAGCCACCTGGTGCTGCTGGGCGGTTATTCGCATGGCCCCTTGCTGCGCCAGCCCACCGAGGCGGGCCGCACCTACCTGGAATCGCTGGGCCATTTGATCGAACAGGGCTGGGGCATCCGCGATGCACCCGTGCAGCAGTTCATCACCGCGTCGATGATCCCCGACGGCAGCCCGGCGCAAGTGGCGGCGCTGAACGAACAGCAGCGGTTGTCGTGCAACGGCCGTCAGGCGGCGGCTTTTTACCGCTCGCGGCTGACGCTGGATGTGCGCAGCGAACTCGCGGCGGTGCGCTGCCCGGTGCTGGTGTTGCACGCCGACGGCGATGCCTCGGTGCCGGTGGAGCAGGGCCGCGAACTGGCCGCCGGCATCCCCGGCGCACGGTTCGAGTCACTGCGCAGCCGCAACCATGTGCCACTGGCCGGCGAGCCGGCGTTCGAGCGCTTCTGCGAGGCCGTCACCGAGTTTGTCGGGCCCGGCGCGCTGGACGCGGGCGGGCCGCAGTTCACCCCGCGCGAGCGCGCCCTGCTCGCCCTGGTGGCCCGGGGCTGTGACAACCTGCAGATCGCGGCCGAGCTGGGCCTGGCGGACAAGACCGTGCGCAACGCGCTGTCGGCGCTGTACACCCGGCTGGCGGTGGACGGCCGCACCCACGCGGTGGTGCGGGCGCGCGAACTCGGTTTTCGCTGACTTTCACCGGAGCCACCGGGACGGCTGTCCTGTCGGTGGCACCGCGCCAGCACGCCGCGGGACACCTGTCCTGTGGCGGCGGCGGGCCACGCGGCATGCAATGCAGGCTTGTCCACTTCCTTCTCAGGAGCCTGCCATGACCACCCGCCCTTCTTTTCCGAACACCCTCGCCCAGTTGGGTGTGGCCAGCCTGCTGACACTCGGCGGTGGTGCCGCGCTCGCTGCCACACCGTTCACCGCCGTGGTCGAGGGCCAGTCCACGATCGTCGAGGTGCTGGACCCGAACGGCCCTGTGGTGCGGGTCGAGACCAGCGCCAGCGGCAGTGGCACGCCGGGGGCGCTCAGCTACTTCTCGGGTGACGTGCTGAACCTGGCCGACGGCCAGGGCACCGGGACCAACCGGTTTGTGACCGATGCTGGCGACGAGCTGTTCGGCAGCTTCAGCGTGCAGTTCATTCCGGGGGCCGACCCCAGCCTGTTCAACCTGGTGGGCGAGATGGTGTTCACCGGCGGCACCGGCAGCTACCAGGGCGCCACGGGCCGCGGCAGCTTCCTGGGCAGCGGGCAGTTCATCTCGTCGTCGGTGGCGTTGACGCAGTTCAGCTTCGAAGGCAACGTCAGCGCGGTGCCGGAACCGGCCAGCGCCGCACTGATGGGCCTGGGCCTGGCGGGTTGCCTGGCCGCCGCGCGGCGCCGCGCCTGAACCCGAGCCCCGCCAGCTCAGCCCCGCCGCCGCAGCGGTGCCAGCGCGCGCACCAGCGCGGCTTCTTCCACCGGCTTGGCGATGAAGTCGCGCATGCCGGCCTCGCGGGCCTGCTCCCGTTCGTGCGCCAGCACCGCGGCCGACAGGGCCAGCACTGGCAAGCCGGCGGTGCGTGGGTCTTCACGCAGCTGGCGTGCAGCGGCCAGGCCGTCGAGCACCGGCATGTGCAGGTCCATCAACACGGCGTCGAGCGCGCGGTGTTCGCGCAAAGCCAGCGCGACCGCCTCGGCGCCATCGGCGGCCTCCAGCACCTCGGCGCCCAGGCGGCGCAGGATGGCCGCGGCGATCAGCATGTTCACCGGGTGGTCCTCGGCCAGCAGCACGCGCAGGCCGCGCAGCGGTGTGCCGTCGGGGGCAAGCGCCGCGCTGTCGTCGATCTCGCGGGCGGCCGGCAGCGGCAGGTCGGCATGGAAGCGGCTGCCCACGCCGGGCTGGCTGTCCACGCCCACGCTGCCGCCCATGCGTTCGGCCAGGTCGCGGCAGATCGACAGGCCCAGCCCGGTGCCGCCGAAGCGGCGCGTGGTGGAGCTGTCGGCCTGCGCAAAGGGGCGGAACAGGCGTGGCAGCAGCGCCACTGCCAGGCCCGGGCCGGTGTCGCGCACGGCCAGTTGCACCAGACCGTCGGCCACCGGCCCGACCACGTCCACCTCCACCGTGACGCTGCCGTGGCGCGTGAACTTCAGCGCATTGCTCAGGTAGTTGGCCAGGATCTGGCGCACCCGCACCGGGTCGCCGCGCACCCGCGCCGGCACCGCGGGTGCGACCTGGCAATGCATGGCCAGGCCACGTTCACGGCCCAGCGCGGCAAAGCTGTGGAAGGTGCTGTTCACCACCTCGCGCAGGTTGAACACGATGCGCTCCACCTGCAGCTCGCCGGCTTCGATCTTGGACAGGTCCAGCACGTCGGAGACGATGCCCGCCAGGCCCTGGGCCGCGTCCACCAGGTGGCCCAGGTACTCGGCGCGGCGGTTGCCGTCCAGCGCCGGGTCCTGCAGCAGCCGCGCCAGGCCCAGCACGCCGTTCAGCGGGGTGCGGATCTCGTGGCTCATCGTGGCCAGGAAGGCGCTCTTGGCGGCACTGGCCTGCTCGGCCAGGTGTTTGGCGTCGGCGAGCTCGGCCTCGACGCGGCGGCGGTCGCCCACGTCTTCCACCACCCAGATGGCGCCGGCGTCGTGCGGGGCCTGCGGGTCCAGGCCGCGGGCGCGCAGGCGCAGCAGCACGGTGCTGCCATCGGGCCGCGTGATGCGCCGCTCCACGTCCACCAGGCGCGCGTCGCCCTGGGCTGCGTCCACGCGCGCCGCGAGCGCGTTGCAGGTTGCTTCATCGGGAAAGACCAGGGTGGTCGGCTGCCCGGTCAGGCTGCCCACCGGCTGGCCAAACAGGCGCTCGAAGGACGGGTTCACGCGGCCGAACTGGCGTTCGCGCACAAAGGCGATGCCGACCGAGGCGTTGTCCAGAATGGCGTTGCTCTCGCGCTGTTCACGTTCGATCTGCGTGGTGTCGCGCGTGATGATCACGGCCATCGCCTGGCCTTCCCACTCGAACGCCGCGGCGCTGATCAGCAGGTCGTGGCGTGTGCCGTCGGCCGACCAGCCCTCGCTGCGCAGGTCGCGCACCATCGGGCTGGCGCGCAGCGCGGCCCGCAGTGCCAGCGCCGGCGCAGGATCGCGCCACAGGCCCAGCTCCAGCGCGTTGCGGCCCATGGCCTGCGCTTCGGTGGCGCCCACCATGGCCAGGAACTGGGGGTTGGCCAGCACGATGCGCCCGTCCTGCACACGCGCCACGCACAGCGGGTCGGGGCTGGCGCGCACCAGGCGGTCGAGCATCAGCTGCTCGCGCTGGCGTGCGCGCTGGGCCAGCACTTCGTCGGTCACGTTGCGGCTCACGCCCCACCAGCCGATGAACCGGCCGCCGCGGTCGTGCCGGGGTTCGCCGCTGCCGCAGACGTACAGCAGCGTGCCGTCGGCGCACTGGAAGCCGATGCTCAGGTTGCGGTAGGGCTGCCGCGTCTGCAGGTGGCGCCGCAGGTCGGCTGTGCCTTCATCGGGCAGCATCGCCGGGCCGCCTGGCCGGCCAGCGAGCAGGAACTCGGCCACCGTGCGGCCGGTGCGGGCCTCGAACGACGGCGAAATCGCCGTCAGCCAGCCGTCGGTGTCCATCTCCCACGACCAATCCGTGCCCAGCCGCACCAGCGAGGACATGCGCTCCGACTCCAGCTCGGCACGTGCCACGGTCTGGGCCACCAGCCGCCGTGCCACCGTCGCCGACCACCAGGCGCCCAGGCCCAGCAGCACCAGGTGCGCCGCACGGTCGGCCACGCCCAGCGGCAGCAGCGCCGCGGGGCCGGCGATCCAGCCGGCCGCTTCGGCCCAGGCCAGCACGGCCACCAGCACCAGGTACAGCGCCGTCAGCGCCGTGATGGCGCGCTGGTCGGCCAGCAGGCCCGCGGTGATGATCAGCAGGCAGATGCCGGGCACGGCCACACCATTGATACCCACCCCCACCACCAGGGCCAACAGGCCGGCGCAGACGGTGGCCAAGGTCAGCTGCAACGCATTGGCCATGTGCGGCCGGCCCGCCCGCTGCAGCCACCAGCCGATGGCTGCAGCGCCGGTCAGCGCCAGGCCCAGGCCCAGCCGCGCGGCCGCCACCCGGGCCGGGGTGTCCAGCCAGAGCAGCTGCATCAGCGCCAACAGCGCCAGCGCGCAGCCCATGCCACCCATGAACCAGACCAGCGCGCGGGCGGCACGCTGCGGGATGTCGGGCTGGGTGGAAACGGCCGTCGGGTCTTGCACGGCGATGCGGACTCCTGTTGTCTGCATCGTAGCCCGGCCCGGGCGGGCCGTCAGATCTTCATGCCCTGCGAACTTTCACCGAGTAGTCGCCCACCCCGCTGTCGCGGTTGTAGTGCCGCACCTGCACCCAGTAGTCGCCGGGCAACAGATCGGCGGCGATCTTGGCATTGGTGGCATAACCGGAGTCGTCGTCTTCGGCGATCAGCCGCGTGGGCTGGTCGGGGCCGAAGAGTTTCATCACCACGTCGCTCGGGCCGCGGGTGTCGACGATGTGCGGGCCGGCCTGTGCCACCGTGAAGCGGAACAGGTCTTCCTCGCCAAACTGGCCGATGGCCGCTGCCGTGCGCTGGCGGGCGTTCACCGTCAGCGGCGTGGCGGTGTCCACCGTCGGCGCCGTCTTGGGGTACATCTTGGCGCCGGCGATGAATTGTTTGTCCACCGCGGACAGGGTCTCATTGGCCTCGGTGCCGATGCCGTTGGTCGTCCAGTCCGCCGGGAAGAAGTACAGCATGACGGACTTCGGGTCGAAGCTGGTGCCGTTGACCTGGTCGGCCCTGTAACGCTGCAGGATGTTGTGGCGCGTGGTCTCGGCGTCCCAGAAGTTCGGGCTCTTGGCCATCTCGCGGATGACCACCGGCTCGTTCCACTGGATGCCGCCGGCCGGGTTCTGGTGTTCGTGCGCCAGGCCCAGCGCATGGCCCCACTCGTGGGCGCTGGTGCCACCGTCCAGGAAACCCAGGTTCATCGTCGCTTCGTTGAGCGGGATGTCGCGGCAATCGGTGCCGACGTAGGACCAGGCACCGTCGTTGGCGTCGAAGCTGATGCGGATCTCGGCGCCGGGCGTGTTGTCGAACACCAGGCTCAGGTTGGCGACCGCGGTCCACCAGCCGGCCTGCTCTTGTGCTTTGGCGCGCTGCGCCGCGCTGCCGCCGATGAAGCGCACGTGCAGCGTGCTGCCGTTCATCCAGGCCTTGCCGATGGGCGAAATCGCGCGCACCCGCCCGGGCCGGCCGGGGCGCGTGGCCTGCGGGCGGAACAGTTCGCGCGGCAGGATGCGGTCGAAGCAGACATGCGGGCGGGTGGCCATGGGTTGTCTCCGTCGGGGGATGCGGTGGTCGGGAGAGCATGCGACCAGTGCTGGCCGGGGGCAATAGACCAGCCTAGGGAGCCGGTTCCCCCCTGCGGGCGACAATGCCGGCGGTGAAAATCCTGTTCCCGGTCCTGACGGCGACCCTGGCCGTCCCTGTCTTCGCCCAGACCCCGCCCGCACCGGCCGCCCCCCCGGCCCCAGCTGCAGCCGCTTCTGCACCGGTGCAGCGCATCGAGATCACCGGTGCCCGCGACAGCGATGTTGAACAGCGCCGCCGCGCCACCGCCGCCAAGACCATCATCGGCCGCGAGGAGATCGAGCAGTTCGGCGACAGCACCGTGGGCGAGGTGCTGCGCCGCCTGCCCGGCGTCACCACGCCCGGCACGCCCGGCCGTGGCGGCCCGCCGCGTTTGCGCGGCCTGGGCAGCGGCTACACGCAGCTGTTGATCGACGGCCAGCCCATCCCGCGCGGTTTTTCGCTGGAGTCGCTGACACCCGACCAGGTCGAGCGCATCGAGGTGCTGCGCGCCCCCACCGCCGAGACTGGCGCACGCGCCATCGCCGGCACCATCAACATCATCCTGCGCGAGGGCCTGCGCAAGCGGCTGAACGACCTGAACCTCGGCCTGGGCATCGAAGACGGCCAGACCACCCCCGGCCTGAGCTGGGCCCACAACGACAGCGCGGGGGACCTGACCTACAACCTCAACGCCGGGGCCTTCCAGCGCCGCAACACCAACCGCAGCGAAACCCTGACCACCGTGACCGGTGGCGCCGCACCCGAAAGCAGCCGGGAGGCCCGCGAATCACACGACCAGCGCCGCGGCCTGAACCTGTCCGCGCGGCTGCAGTGGCGGCTGGGCACGGGCGGGGACTCGTTCACCTTGTCGCCGCAGTTCTTCCGTTCTGACAACGAAGGCAACTTCAGCGCATTGCGCAGCCAGACCGGCGGCGACTTCCTGTACGACCAGGCCCAGGGCCGCAACGAAGGCAGCTTCAGCACCGGCCGCCTGGGCGCGCAATGGCGCCAGCGCCTGGGCCCGGGCCGGCTGGAGGCGCAGGGCACGCTGGGCGCGTGGCGGGCAGAAAACACCAGCCGGCGTGTGGAGTCCGCCAACGGCAGCGCCACGCGGACGGTGGACGACCGTGGCGACACGCGCGAAAACAGCGTGCTGCTGGGCGGCAAGTACACCGTGCTGCTGGGCGGCGACGAGGCCCGCCCGGGCAGCGAACACAGCCTGGTCACCGGCGGCGAGATCGAACAACTGCGCCGCACCGAGAGCCGGCGCGTGCTGGAAGATGGCGACGCCCAGCTCACCGATTTCGGCGACAACCTGCAGGCCCAGAGCCTGCGTGTGGCGCTGTACGCGCAGAACGAGTGGACACCCACGCCGCAGTGGGCCACCCACCTGGGCCTGCGCTGGGAGGGCATCCGCACCGTGGGCGACCTGGGCGACGGTACGCGCCCCAGCAACCTCAACAGCGTGTTCACGCCGCTGGCCCATGCGGTGTGGAAACCCGACCCTGCCAGCCGCAGCCAGGTGCGGGTGAGCCTGACCCGCAGCTGGCGTGCGCCCGCGCTGAACAACCTGATCGCGCGACCCGGCCTGAGCGCACGCTACCCGGTGGACGGCCCGAACGAGCCGACCCAGCCCGACCGTGCCGGCAACCCCGACCTGCAACCCGAGCTGGCCACTGGCATCGACCTGGCCTTCGAACATTACCCGGCCGGTGGCGGCGTCCTGAGCGTCAGCCTGTTCCGGCGGGAGGTCCGCGACCTGATGCGCAGCGTCACGGCGCTGGAAACCGTGTCATGGAGCCCGGTGCCGCGCTGGGTGGCGCGCACCCGCAACATCGGTGACGCCACCACGCAGGGCCTGGAGCTGGAGGCCAAGGGCCGGCTGGACCAGTGGCTGCCCGGCAGCCCGCGTGTGGAGGTGCGCAGCAACCTGTCGCTGTTCCATTCGCGGGTGGCCGGTGTGCCCGGCCCCGACAACCGGCTGGACCAGCAACCCGACGGCAGCGCCAACCTGGGCGCCGACTACCGCTGGCCCGGCCTGCCGCTGAAAACCGGGGCCAACCTGAACTGGGTGCCGGCCTACGAGACGCAGACCAGCGCCGAGCAGCGGGTGGGTGTGAGCACACGCCGTGTGGTAGATGTCTACGGCCTGTGGACCTTCAGCCCGGCGGTGGCGCTGCGGGTGTCGGCCAGCAACCTGGCGCCGCGCGACAGCGACGACTTCAACCGTTATGTGGAAGCCGGTGTGACCGAGAGCGCACGCACGCTGACACCGTCCAGCATCAACTGGCAGCTGCGGTTGGAACTGAAGCTCTGAGCCTGATGCGCCGGGCGCGCGCCCGGCTCAGCTGCGCTGCGACAGCTCGCGGTGCAGCCAGGCCCTGGCGATGGCCCAGTCGCGCTTGACGGTGGCGGGCGAAACCCCCAGCGCCTCGGCCACCTCGTCGTTTTCCAGGCCGCCGAAAAAGCGCAGCTCCACCACCTTGGCGGCGCGCGGGTCCACCTCTTCGAAGGCGAGCAGCGCCTCGTGCACCGCCACCAGGTCGCGGTCCACCGGCGTGGCCAGCAGCTCCAGGCCGGACATCGTCACCGGCACCAGCTCGGCGTCGCGTTTGGCGGCGCGGCGCGCCAGCTCGTGGTTGACCAGGATGCGCCGCATCATGGTCGAACACACGGCCAGGAAGTGGCTGCGGTTCTTCCACTGCGTGCGCGTCTGCTCGGCCATGCGGAACCAGGCCTCGTGCGCCAGGGCCGTGGCGCTCAGCGTGTGGGCCGGGTTTTCGCGCCGCAGGTGGTTGCGCGCCATGCGGCGCAGCTCGTCGTAGAGCAGCGCAAACAGGCGCTCGCCCGCCTCGGGCGTGGGCAGCTCGAACTGCGCCAGCCACTGGGTGATCGCGCCGGGCTCGGGGAGTGCATCGGCCTGCATGGCCTGATTGTGGCGGTGAGGCCCGGTGTGCCACCGTGACGCCCGTCACACCCGGCGTGAGCCATCGGCTGGGACTTCCCGGCGTATGCCAGGGAAGCCCCCGCATTTCCGGTGGTACTGACAAGGATGGAGCCATGTTGAAGATCTGGAACTCGACGCGCCGGCTGGCGCTGGCCTCGGGCCTCGCAGGGCTGACGGTCCTGCTCGCCGCCTGCGGCGGCGGTGGCGACGACGACACCACCGGCGGCACGCCGCCCCCGGTGGCCAAGGCCGAGATCACCGGTGTGGCCGCCGTCGGCGCGGCCATTCCCAACGCCACCGTCACCGGCATCAACGTGCGCGGCGAAACCGTCACCGCCACCACCGGCGCCGACGGCAGCTTCTCGCTCTCCCTGAACGAAGGTGCGCCCTACGGCCTGAAGGTCACCGACGCCGCCGGCGCCACCTGGTACAGCTACGCCCAGGCCGCGGGCCGCGCCAACCTGACGCCGCTGACCACGCTGGCGCTCTCGCAGGCGGCCGGCAACCGCCCGCTGGCCGATGTGCTGACCGCCTGGGCCAGCAGCGCGCCCACGCCTGAGCAGGTGCTGGCCGCGGCCGCCACCGTCAACGCCAACCTGGCGGACGTCATGCGCGGCGCCGGTGTGGACCCGGCCGCCACCAACATCTTCACGCAGACCTTCAGCGCCAACAGCCAGGGCCTGGACGCCGTGCTGGACGCGATGCGCGTGAGCTTCAGCTGCAGCGGCAACAGCTGCACCCAGGCCATCACCAGCCCCGGCGGCGGGGTGCTGGTCACGTGGAACGCCAACATCTCCACAATCGGCTTCACCGTCAGCTGGAGCGGCGGCGCCACCGGGGGTGGCGGTGGTGGCCAGATCGACGTGAGCCTGGGCGCCTGCGCACCCAACCCCACGCCGGGCACATATTCGATGATCGTGCAGACCACGGTGGCCGGCCTGGCCGGTGTGCCCATCCCCGAGGTCTGCATCAACGGCCTGCCGGGCAAACCCAGCGGCCAGAGCGATTTCTGCGGCAGCAGCGATGTCAACGGCGCCTTGCCCCCGGGCGTGAGCATCGTGTCGTGCAGCTTCGTCGATCCGGTCGGCACCATCAGCGCCCGCATCACCAGCCCCATCACGCTGGATTACACGATCAAGTACACCTTCGTACAACGTTGATCGGGCCCGGCCCGACGCCGGCCACTGCGTGTGTGGGCTAGATTCAGACCATGCCCCGCACCGGCCCGCCCGCTGACGACGCACCGCCGCCCGACTGGGCCGCGGTGCGTCGCCTCTTCGAGGCCGCACAAGAGCATCCGGCCGGCGAACGCGCTGCGTTTGTGCAGGGCGCCGATGCCCCCGAGGCCGTGCGCCGCGAGGCCGCTTCGCTGCTGGACCACACACCCGCCGGGGACGACTTCCTGGCCGACGCCCAGCCCGGCCGCAGCGGCGAACGCTGCGGCGCCTGGCAGCTCATGGGCCTGCTCGGCCGGGGGGGCATGGGCGATGTCTACGACGCCCGGCGTGTGGACGGTGCCTTCGACGGCCGCGCCGCCGTCAAGCTGCTGCGCCGCGGGCTGGACAGCGCCCAGGTGCTGCGGCGTTTTGCGGCCGAGCGCCAGGCGCTGGCGCGGCTGAACCACCCCCACATCGCCCGCCTGCTGGACGCCGGGCTCACGGCCGACGGCCTGCCGTTTTTTGTGATGGAGCAGGTGCAGGGCCGGCCCATCGACCAGGCCGCCGCCGGGCTGCCGCTGGAGGCGCGGCTACAGCTCTTCCTGCAGCTGGCCGATGCGGTGGCCCATGCCCACCGCAACCTGCTGGTGCACCGCGACCTCAAACCCGGCAACGTGCTGGTGGACGCCGACGGCCAGGTCAAGCTGCTGGACTTCGGCATCGCCAAGGCCCTGGACCCCCTCGACCCGGCCGACCCGGCGGACGGTGCCGACGGCAGCGCCACGCTGGCCGGCGAGCGCCCTTTCACGCCCCAGTTCGCCAGCCCCGAGCAGGTGCGCGGCGAGCCCGTGGGCACCGCCACCGACGTGTACTCACTGGGCGTTCTGCTGTACCTGCTGCTCACCGGCCAGCGGCCCTACGGCCGCAGCGCCACCACCGCCCACGCCGCCGCACGCTGCGTGCTGGAGGAAGAGCCGACACGCCCGCGCCTGCTGGCGCCCGGCCTGCGCGGCGACCTGGACAACATCCTGATGAAAGCGCTGCAGAAGGCGCCCGAGCGGCGTTACGGCAGCGTGGACGCACTGGCCGCCGATGTGCGCGCCCACCTGGCCGGCCGGCCCGTCAGCGCGCGGCGCCAGAGCAGCGCCTACCTGCTGAGCCGCTTTGTCGTGCGCAACCGCGTGGCCAGCGCCACGGCGGCACTGGGCCTGCTGGCCCTGGTGGCCGGGCTCGGGCTGGCGCTGTGGCAGGTGCAGGCGCTGGAACAGGCCAACCAGCGTGCCGAGCGCCGGTTTGCGCAGGTGCGGCAGCTGGCGCAGGGCATCGTGTTCCGCTACCACGACCAGATCGCCCACCTGCCCGGCAGCATCCCGGTGCGCGAGGCCCTGCTGCAGGACGCCTCGCGTTACCTGGATGGCCTGCTCGCCGAGGGCACGCCCGAGCCTGGCCTGGCACGCGAGGTGGCCGAGACCTACCAGCGCATCGCCATCCTGCAGGGTGAGCAGTTTTCGCCCAGCCAGGAGCGCATGGCCGACGCCGCGCGCAACCTGGACAAGGCGCTGGCGCTGCAGCCGCTCTACCTGGCCGCGCGGGCACCGGCCGCCGTGCCGCTGGCGGCGCTGAACAATGCTGCCGACATGTGGCTGTCGCGCGCCACGCTGCACATCCGCAGCGCCGCGCTGCAGCCCGGCTGGCAGGCGCTGGAGCAGGCGCGTGTGCTGGTCGAGCGGGCCGTGGCGTTGGCGCCGGACGACCTGCAGACCGTCAGCCGCCTGGCCACGCTGGAGGGCCGCATCGGCCTGCTGCTGGGCGCCAACGCGGCCGATGCCAACCTGGGCCGGCTGGCCGAAGGCCTGGCCATGCTGGTGCGCGCCGAGCAGCGCATGGCCGGCCTGGTGCGGCGCGAGCCCGCCAATCCCGAGTGGGTGCACCAATGGGCCTGGTCCTGCCAGTTGCTGGCACGTGGCATGAGCCTGGCCAACCGCCCCGCCGACGCCATCACCTGGGGCGAACGTGCCGTGGCGCTGCGCGACCGGGCACTGGCCGCCCTGCCCGGCAACACGCACTTCCGGCACCAGACGGCCACCGCGCGCATGGCGTTGTCGTCGTCGGCCTCCATCGCTGGCGACCATGCCCGTGCGCTGGCGTTGCACGAAGAAGCCGACGCCCTGATGCGCGGCATCGTGCGCGACGACCCGGGCAACAAGGCCGCCGAGCGCGACGCGCGGGTCTTGCCGCTGGTGCACGCGCAGCTGCTGGTGCGCGCCGGGCGCGAGGCGCAGGCGCGCCCGCTGCTGCTGCAGGCGCTGGCCGCGCTGCCGCCCGTGGCGCAGGACTTCTACCTGCAGCGCATCCACGCCGACGCGCTGATCTGGGCTGCCCGGGCCTGGTTGCCGGCCGAGCCGGCGCGGGCGGAAGACTTTGCCCGCCAGGCGGCACAGCTGATGCAGCCGGCCGAGACCGACGACAACGCGGCGCGCTGGTGGTCCTATGCCCAGGCCCTGGGGCTGCAGGCCGCCGCCGCTGCGGCCCAGGGTGCCCCCGGTCCCGCCACCGCGCTGGCCCGCAGCGCGCTCAGCGCCTGGCAGCGCAGCAGCCCGGGCGGCGCCGCGCCGGGTTATTTCGAGCCCGACATGCAACGCAGCCGCCGCCTGGCCGGCACCCCGCCGACATGAACCCATCCGCCCCCGACTGGGCCGCCGTGCGCGCGCTCTTCGACGCCGTGCAGGACCTGCAGGCCGACGAACGTGACGCCCGGCTCGCCGCGCCCGGGCTGGACCCGGCGCTGGTCGCCGAGGTGCGCTCGCTGCTGGCCCACACCGCCGAAGACGAACCCTTCCTGGCGGGCTTGCCCGAACCCGCAGCCGCCCCGCTGGCCGGCCGCGAAGGCCAGCGCCTGGGCGCCTGGCGCATCGTCTCGCTGCTGGGCAGCGGCGGCATGGGCGAGGTCTGGCTGGCGCAGCGCGACGACGGGGCCTACGTCGGCGAAGCCGCTGTGAAGCTGCTCAAGCGCGGCATGGATTCCGAGGCCGTGCTGGCGCGTTTTGCGCTCGAACAGCAGGCCCTGGCGCGGCTGAGCCACCCGCACATCGCGCGCCTGCTGGACGCCGGCCGCAGCGCCGACGGCCTGCCGTTTTTCGTGATGGAGCGTGTGCATGGCCGCCCCATCGACGAGGCCTGCGCCGGCCTGCCGCTGGAGGCCCGGCTGCAGCGCTTCCTGCAGCTGGCCGATGCGGTGGCGCATGCGCACCGCCACCTGCTGGTGCACCGCGACCTCAAACCCGGCAACGTGCTGGTGGACGACGATGGCCAGGTCAAGCTGCTGGACTTCGGCATCGCCAAGGCCCTGGACCCGCTGGAGGATGTGGGTGACGCCACCCAGGCGGGCCAGCGCCCCTTCACCCCGCAATACGCCAGCCCCGAGCAGGTGCGCGGCGAGCCCGTCACCACCGCCACCGACCTCTACAGCCTGGGCGTGCTGCTGTACGTGATGCTGACCGGCCAGCGGCCCTACGGCCGCGAAGCCAGCAGCGCCATCGAAGCCGCGCGTGCGGTGCTGGAAGAAGACCCCACCCGGCCCAGCAGCCTCAGCGTGGGCCCGCAGACGCCGCCCGGCTGGTGGACCACACGCCGCCGCCTGCAGGGCGACCTGGACAACATCCTGCTGAAGACGCTGGAAAAGCCGGTGGAGCGGCGCTACGCCAGTGTGGACGCGCTGGCGGCCGACATCCGCAACTACCTGGGCGGTTACCCCGTCAGCGCGCAGCCGGCGCGCTGGGCCTACCGCGCGCGCAAGTTCATCGGCCGCAACCGCGTGGCCGTGGCCGCGGGTGCGCTGGCCGCGGTGGCGCTGGTGGGCGGCACGGCGGTGGCGCTGTGGCAGGCGCACCTGGCCGAGCGCCGCTTCGAGCAGGTGCACCAGTTCGCGCGCACGATGCTGTTCGACGTCGACAAGGCGCTGCGCGACGGCCCGACGGCGGGGCGCGAAAAACTGGTGCAGACCTCGCTGCAGTACCTGGACAGCCTGTCGGCCGAGCGGCTGCGCGATGCCAACCTTCTGCGCGACCTCGCCGAAGCCTACGAACGGGTGGGCGACATCCAGGGCAACACCATGCAGTCCAACCTGGGCCGGCCCCAGGACGCGGCGCAGAGTTATGCCAAGGCGCAGCAACTGCGCCTGGCCCTGTCGGCGCAGGCGCCGGACGACCTGAAAAACGTCGCCGGCCTGCTGAACGTCAGCGAACGCCTGGGCGACAACGCCCGCAGCCTGGGCGACCTGCAGGCCGCGGCCCGCCACTACGGCCAGGCGGCGCAGAGCTCGGCCGTGCTGGCGCGGGCCCGGCCGGACGACCCGGTGGCCCAGGTCAAGCGCATCGAGAGCGAACGTTACCTGGCATCGGTCTACTACTGGCCCGGCAACCGCAGCCTGGGCGACTACGCTCGCGCGCGGCCACTGGTCGAGGCGCTGGCGCGCGACATGGAGGCCCTGGAGCGCCGCTTCCCGGATGCGCTGGTGGTGCCCGAAGGCGCCAGCGGCCTGCTCAACCAGGTGTCGGATTTCCAGCGCCTGGGCGGCGATTACGCCGCTTCGCTGGCGACGCTGCGGCGCAACCAGCGGGTGGTCGAGCGCCTGGCCACCGCGCAGCCGGACAACCCGGTCTGGAAGCGCTGGACCTACCTCACGCAAGGCCGGCTGGCCGACGCCTTGATCGACACGGGTGCGGTCGACGAAGGCGTGGCGCTGTGGCAACATTCCATCGCGCTGCGCGAAGCGGTGGCGCGCCAGGACCCGAACAACGAACGCGCACAGCGCAACGTGGCCAACGGTTATGGCCCGCTGGCCGAGCAGCTCTACCAGGCCGGCCGCCATGCCGAGGCGCTGGTCTGGTATGCGCGCGAAAACGCCTTGCTGCGCCAGCTGCGCGAGCGATTCCCGCAGGTGGGGGCCTTGAAGCCGCGTTTGTTGGAGTCGGAGCGCGACCACGCGCTCGCCTTGCACCTGGTCGGCCGCCAGGCCGAAGCCACGGCGCGCCTGCAGGCCCTGGGCACGGCGCCCGGTGAAGATCCGGACGACCCCGAAGGGGCCGCCAAGTTCGTGCTGGTGCGGGCCCGGGTGCTGCTGGCCGGGCCGCTGCCGGCGGCCGAACGTTCGGCCCTGCTCGCGCAGGGCCGACAGGCCGTGGCGGTGCTGGCCCGGGCCGCCGCGCAGGAAGCCTTCAACGTGACCCTGGCGCGCGAGGCGGCGCTGGCCAGCTGGCACTTCGGCCGCGCCGCGGGCGACTGCGGCCTGCAGCGCGACGCGGCGGCCCGGCTGGTGAACCAGCGGCAACGTGGGGTGCTGCCAAGGCCTTTGTCCGCCCTGGTGGACGAAGCGGTGCGCGGGCTCGTTGCGTGCACCGGTTGATCTCTTTGGTGTGATTTGTTGGCGTAAGCCGGTGAACCCACCCAAGGAGAACCCGATGAACGCCAAGACCCGCATTGCCAGCCTGCTGGCTGCCCTGCTGCTGGCCGCCTGCGGCGGCGGTGGCGACGACCCCGCCGAAGCCGACCCGCCCACCGGTGGTGGCGGCGGTGGCGGTACGCCCGCGCCAGTCGCCCTGACCTGCAACACCGCCAACTACACCGCGGGCTCCGTCGCCGCGCCCACGGCCACCGAGCTCGCGGCCTACGCCGGCACCTTCAACGGCGAAGAGGGCAGCTACGACGCCAACTTCGCCTTCGTGAAATCGGGTGATGCCGTGCTGGTGTTGGGCACCACGCCCAGCGTCACCTACAAGGGCACCCTGCTGACGGCCACCTCGTTCTGCCTGGACAACACGGCCGGGCCTTACGGCCGCATCCTGTACGTCGAGGTCAACGACAACGGCCACTTCGACATCTCGGCCACCGACGCCGGCGACGGCCTGCGTTTTGCCTGGGGCGTGGCGCCGGGCGGTGCGATCTTCCGCAACGGCGTCAAGCAGTAGCGTCAGGCAGAAGGCGTCAGGCCGCAGACGCCAGCAGGTCCAGCAGCGTGCGCGCCACCACCTTGGTGGCGCGCCGCAGGTCGTCCAGCACCAGGTGTTCGTCGGCGCGTTTGGCGTTGCTCTCGCGCACGGTGCGCGGCCCGGCGCCGTAGATCGCGGCCGGGATGCCGTGGGCGGCGAACAGCCGCACGTCGGTGTACAGCGGCGTGCCGCTGGTGGGGATGGGCTCGCCGAAGACGGCCTGGCCGTGGCGCTGCAGCGCCTGCACCAGCGGCGCGTTGCGGTGGTCGGGTTTCCAGGCTTCGGCCAGCAGCAAACGCTTGATCTCGACCGTGACGCCGGGGCGTCCTTGGTTGTGCTGCGCGGTGGCGTGTTCGATCACCTGCCGGATCGTGGCCTCCACCTCGGCCGGGTTCTCCTCCGGGATCATGCGGCGGTCGAGCTTGAACACCACCTGGCCGGGCACGACGTTGGTGTTGGTGCCGCCTTCGATGCGGCCCACGTTCAGGTAGGGGTGCGTGATGCCCTCGACCTGCGAGGTGATGCCCTGGTACAGCGTGTTCTGCGCGTACAGCGCGTTCAGGATGGCGACCGCCCCCTGCAGCGCATCCACCCCGGTGTGCGGGATCGCGGCATGCGCCATCGTGCCGTTCACCGTCACCGCCATCTGCAGGCAGCCGTTGTGCGCCGTCACCACCTGGTAGCTGAAGCCGGCGGCCAGCAGGAAATCCGGCTTCGTCAGGCCCTGGTCCAGCAGCCACTTCGGGCCCAGCTCGCCGCCGAACTCCTCGTCGTAGGTGAACAGCAGGTCCACGCCGCCCTTCAGTGGCAGGCCCAGCGATTCCAGCGCGCGCAGGGCAAAGGTGTAGCTCGCAAAATCGCTCTTGCTGACGGCCGCGGCGCGGCCATAGAGCTTGCCGTCGACGACCTCTCCGCCGAACGGGTCGTGGGACCAGCCGTCGCCCGGGGGCACCACGTCGCCGTGGGCGTTCAGGCCCACGATCGGCCCTTGGGCCGATCCTCGCAGGTCTGCCGGGCCGCCTTCACCATAGCGCCGGCGCACCACCAGGTTGGTGATGGACTGCATGCCATAGGCCTGCACATCGCTGGCCGGCACCGGATAGGCCTCGCCCACCAGGCCCATGGCCTGCAACAGCGTGGCGGTGCGCTTGGCGTGCGGGGCGTTGTCGCCCGGCGGTGTGGGCGTGGGCACCTGCACCAGCTGCTGCAGGAAGCGCACTTCGTCGTCGAAGTGCGCGTCGATCCAGGTGTCGAGGGCGGCGTAGGACATCACAGGTGTTCGATCAGGTGCTGGAAGGCGCGCACGCACAGGTCCGCGTCGTCGGTGGTGATGGCTTCCAGCGGGTTGTGGCTGATGCCGGCGTTCAGGCCGCGCATGAAGAGCATGGCCTGCGGCATCAGCTCGTGCAGTTTCATCGCGTCGTGGCCGGCGCCGCTGGGCATCGTGAAAACCGGCAGGCCCAACGCCTGCACGGCGTCGGACCAGCGCTGCTGCCAGGCCGGGTGGCTGGGCGCGGCGGCGGCGCGCATGGTTTCTTCCAGTGTCAGCGTCACGCCGCGCCGGGTGGCGATGCGCTGCGCCTGGGCCAGCACGTCGTCCACCAGCGCGTCGCGCAGCGGGTCGGTGGTGGCGCGCAGGTCCAGGCTGAAGCGGCAGCGGCCGGGCACGACGTTGATCGAACCGCCGGGCACCTCCAGCAAGCCCACGGTGCCGACCGTGGCGGCACCGTTCCCATCCTTGCCGACGGTGTCCGGCACGGCACTGGCGCGTTGTTCCACGTAGAGGATGAGCTCGGCCACCGCCGCCGCGGCATCGCGCCGCTGGCCCATCGGCGTGGTGCCGGCGTGGCTGGCCATGCCCGTGATCTCGCCCACAAACCGCCGGCCGCCGTTGATCGAGGTCACCACACCCAGCGGCAGGTCCAGCGCGTTCAGCACCGGGCCCTGTTCGATGTGCACCTCCACGAAGCCGAGGTAGTGCGCCGGGTCGCGCTTGAGCGCCGGGATGCCGGCCACGTCCAGGCCGGCGTGCTGCATGGCCTGCTGCATCGTCACGCCGTCGGCATCGGTCTGCGCCAGCCAGGCGGGGTCGAACTGGCCCAGCAACGCACCCGAGCCCAGGAAGGTGGCCTTGTAGCGCTGGCCTTCTTCTTCAGAGAAGCCCACCACCTCGATGCCAAACGGCAGCCGCCGCCCGGCGCGGTGCAGTTCGCGCACGCAAACCATCGGCACCAGGATGCCCAGGCGGCCGTCGTATTGGCCGCCGTTGCGCACGGTGTCGTAGTGGCTGCCGGTGAGCAGGCGCTTGTTGCTGGGGTCCATGCCGGTGCCGTGGTAGACCCCGACCACGTTGCCCACCGCGTCCAGCCGCACCTCGTCGAAGCCGCAGTCGTTCATCCAGGCCATCAGCTGCGCGGCGCAGGCGCGGTGCGCGTCGGTGAGGTAGGTCACCGTCAGCTGGCCTTGTTCCTTGAAGCCGGGGTCGCTGTGCACGGCCAGGGCCTCGGCCCAGTCCCAGACCTGTTCGCCCAGGGCCGGCACGAAGCCGAACTTGTCGTTCAGCCGGATCTGCGCGATGCGGTGGATGTGGCGCAGGCACTCGGCGAACTCGAAGTCCGGGTGGTGCTGCAGCCGGCGCGCAAAGGTGGCGATGATCTCGGCCCTTGTCAGGCCGTTGCCACGCGGGCCGCGCACGGCCAGGATGAAGGGCCAGCCAAAACGGGCGTTGTAGTCGACGTTCAGCTGCTGCAGGCGCGCGAACTCTTCCGGCGTGCAATCGGTCAGCCCCGCGCGGCCCTGTTCGTTCGTCGACTCGGCGGTGAGCGATTTCGCCACCATGGCCTTGCCGGCCAGCTCGGGGTGGGCGCGGATCAGCGCGAGCTGCTCGTCGCGCGAGGCTTGCCGCACCACGCTGGCCAGCACGTGCTGCAGACGGGCCAGCGTGGCAAACGGGCGCTGCGCCGCCGCACGCTCCGCGACCCAGGGCGAGTGTTCGTAGGTGCCGTCCAGCAGGCGCACGACGTCGGCGGCAGAGGCGAGGTTGAGTTCGTCGAGCGTCAACATGCTCATTCCCAGACAAAGGCTGTGGCCGCGTCGATCGGATGCACCGCCCGCCAGTGCTGCGCGATGTCGATGCGGCGTGTCACCCAGACGCAGTCGTGCGCCTGCACATGGTCCAGGAAACGCTGCAGCGCCCGCAAACGCCCAGGCCGGCCGAGCAGCCGGCAGTGCATGCCGATGCTCATCATGCTGGGGTGTTCATCACCTTCGGCGTAGTGCACGTCGAAGGCGTCTTTCAGCTGGCTGAAAAACGCCTCGCCGTTGGAAAAGCCCTGCGGCAGCGCAAAGCGCATGTCGTTGTTGTCCATCGTGTAGGGCACCACCAGGTGCGGCGCCAGGCTGCCGTCGGTTTTTTTCACCTGCAGCCAGAAGGGCAGGTCGTCGCCGTAGTGGTCGCTGTCGTAGGCAAAACCGCCGAAGTCGGCCACCAGGCGCCTGGTGTTCGGGCTGTCGCGGCCGGTGTACCAGCCCAGCGGTCTGCTGCCCGTGAGCTGCTGAATGGCCTGCATGCCCAGCAGCAGGTGTTCGCGCTCGGTGGCTTCGTCGATGGTCTGGTAGTTGATCCAGCGCCAGCCGTGGCAGGCGATCTCATGCCCCAGCTCGACAAACGCGGCCGTGACTTCGGGGCAGCGCTGCAGCGCCATGCCGACGCCGAACACGGTGAGCGGCAGGCCGCGGCGTTCGAACTCGCGCAGGATGCGCCACACGCCCACGCGCGAGCCGTATTCGTAGATGCTTTCCATGCTCAGGTGGCGCGCCGGGAACGACGGCGGGTTCGCCATCTCCGACAGGAACTGCTCGCTGCCGGCATCGCCATGCAGCACCGAGTTTTCGCCGCCCTCTTCAAAGTTCAGCACAAACTGCACGGCCACACGGGCCTGGCCGGGCCACTGCGGGTGAGGCGGGTGGCGGCCGTGGCCTTTCAGGTCGCGGGGGTAAGGCGGTGACGTCGGATCGGCGGCAGGCATGGGGCTTGCGATATCGTGTTCAACGGTACGGAGTGTGCCGAACTTTTTTGAAAGTGCCGCCGCGATGGGCCACCTCAGCACCCATGTCCTCGACACCGCCCACGGCCGCCCGGCCGCCGGCATGGCGGTGCACTTGCAACGTTTGGGCCCGGGCGGCGCAGAAACCGTCAAATCGCTGCGCCTGAACGCCGACGGCCGCACCGATGGCGGCCCGCTGCTGGACGCCGCTTCGATGGCCGTCGGGCCATGGCGGCTGCTGTTCGAGGTCGCGCCCTATTTCCGTGCATGCGGCGTCGAACTGCCCGAGCCGCCGTTCATCGACACCGTGACGCTGGACTTCGGTATCGCCGACGCCGCCGGCCATTACCACGTGCCGCTGCTGGTGAGCCCGTGGAGCTACAGCACCTACCGCGGCAGCTGATCCACGATGGACGCCTACCTCATCGACTGGGCCAACCTGCTGCTGCGCTGGGCGCACGTGATCACGGCCATCGCCTGGATCGGCTCGTCGTTCTACTTCGTGATGCTGGACAACAGCCTCAGCCCCACGCCGCACGACGACCTGAAGGCCAAGGGCGTGGACGGCGAGCTCTGGGCCGTGCACGGCGGCGGGTTCTACCACTCGAACAAGTACATGGTGGCGCCACGCTGGTTGCCGATCCCGCAGAACCTGCACTGGAGCTACTGGGAGAGTTATTCCACCTGGCTGACGGGTTTTGCGCTGTTCACGGTCTCGTACCTGTTCCACGCCAGCAGCTTCCTGATCGACAAGACGGTGTTCGACTGGTCACCCGCCGCCGCCATTGCCGCGGCCCTGGGCTTCTTGGCGGCGTTCTGGTTGATCTACGACGGCATCTGCCGCACGCTGGGCCAGGGTGCGAAGGGCGACCTGATCGTCGGCGGTTCGGTGCTGGTGTTCGTCGTCTTTGCGTCCTGGCTGGCCTGCCAGCTGTTTGCCGGCCGCGCGGCGTTTCTGCTGGTCGGCGCGATGCTGGCCACGGCGATGAGTGCCAACGTGTTCTTCTGGATCATCCCCGGCCAGCGCCAGGTGATCGCCTCGCTGCGCGCCGGCGAGAACCCCGATCCGGTGCACGGCCGGCGCGGCAAACAACGCAGCGTGCACAACACCTACTTCACGCTGCCGGTCATCATCGCGATGCTGTCCAACCACTACGGTTGGCTCTACCAAGGCCCCCACAACTGGGCCGTGCTGGTGCTGCTGATGGCCGCGGGCGCGCTGATCCGCCACAGCTTCGTGGCCCGCCACAAGGCCCATGTGCAAGGCCGGCGTGCACCCTGGGAGCATGCGGTGGTGGGTGTGGCGCTGCTGATCGGTCTGGCCATCTGGCTCGCGCCCCCTCCCCCCTCGGCCGAAGCACAGGCCGCCGCCGCGCGGCCCGTGGCCTGGGCCGAGGTACAGGCGGTGGTGGAACAACGTTGCCTGATCTGCCACAACGCCCAGGTGCAGCAGAAAAACGTCGCGCTGCACACGCCCGCGCTGGTGCAGCAACACGCGCAGCAGGTCTACCAGCAGGTGGTGCTGCTCAAGCTGATGCCGATGAACAACGCCACCGGCATCACCGAGGCCGAGCGTGCGTTGCTGAAGCGCTGGTACGAGAGTGGCGCGCCGGTGCGCTGAGGTGGGGGCGATGTTGGCCTCGTGCCCGTTGCGGCTGTTCGTGGTCGTGACATCCAATCGCTTGCGTGGACCGCGCGCCCGGCCGGTGGCGGGGCCGGTGAACCGGGCTGAACCCGCGGTCCGGCCTGTGGCCGGACTGCTCTGCGCTGCTCGCCCGCACGGCCCCGGCGCTGAACTCGCGGCGTTCGCTGCGCTCACTCTGCTCAGACAAA
>JADMJD010000050.1 GCA_018780805.1 Rubrivivax sp.
GGCCCGGCCGGCCTGCTGCAGGCCTACCGCTTCATCGCCGACAGCCGCGACCAGGCCACCGCCGAGCGCCTGGACAACCTGGAAGACCCGTACCGCCTGTTCCGCTGCCACACCATCATGAACTGCGTCGACGTCTGCCCCAAGGGCCTGAACCCGACCAAGGCCATCGGCAAGATCAAGGAGCTGATGGTGCGCCGCGCCGTCTGACATGGACACCCTGATCGGCGAACGTGACCTCAGCAAGCTGCGCTGGCGCTGCCGGCGCGGCCTGCTCGAGAACGATCTGTTCGTCGACCGTTTTTTCCGCCGCTTCGAGGAGACACTCACAACAAGACAGGCCGAGGGGCTGACCGCCCTGATGGACCTGTCGGACAACGACCTGCTCGACCTGCTGCTGGCGCGCCGCGAGCCGCAGGATGGGCTGGACCGGCCCGAAGTACACGAGGTGCTGGCGCAGATGCGCAGCCCGTCCGCCACCCCTTGAAGAAAAAGGTGAAGCCCCGATGACCCCCTCCGACGTGAAAGCCACCCTGTCGTTCTCCGACGGCAGCCCCAGCATGGATCTGCCCTTGTACAAGGGCAGCATCGGCCCGGATGTGATCGACATCCGCAAGCTCTACGCCCAGACCGGCAAGTTCACCTACGACCCGGGCTTCCTGAGCACGGCGGCGTGCCAGTCGAACATCACCTATATCGACGGTGACAAGGGTGAGCTGCTGTACCGCGGCTACCCCATCGAGCAGCTGGCCACGCAGTGTGACTTCATGGACACCTGCCACCTGCTGCTGTACGGAGAACTGCCCAACGAACAGCAGCAGAAGGACTTCAACAAGCTCGTGACCAACCACACCATGGTCAACGAGCAGATGCAGTTTTTCCTGCGCGGCTTCCGCCGCGACGCGCACCCGATGGCCGTGATGACGGGTCTGGTGGGCGGTTTGTCGGCCTTCTACCACGACAGCACCGACATCAACAACCCGCGCCACCGCGACATCTCGGCCATCCGCTTGATCGCCAAGATGCCCACGCTGGTGGCCATGGCCTACAAATACGGCATCGGCCAGCCCTACATCTACCCGAAGAACTCGCTGGGTTACAGCGCGAACTTCATGCGCATGATGTTCGCCACGCCCTGCGAGGACTACGAGCCGAACGACGTGATCGTGCGCGCCATCGACCGCATCTTCATCCTGCACGCCGACCACGAGCAGAACGCCAGCACCTCGACCGTGCGCCTGTGCGGCAGCTCGGGCACCAACCCGTTCGCCGCCATCGCGGCCGGCGTGGCCTGCCTCTGGGGCCCGGCCCACGGCGGCGCCAACGAAGCGGCGCTGAACATGCTGGAAGAGATCCAGCGCAACGGCGGCGTCGAGAAGATCGGCGAGTTCATCAAGCAGGTGAAAGACAAGAACAGCAACGTCAAGCTGATGGGCTTCGGCCACCGGGTCTACAAGAACTACGACCCGCGCGCCAAGCTGATGCGCGAGACCTGCCACGAGGTGCTGGGCGCCCTGGGCCTGGGCAACGACCCGCTGTTCAAGCTGGCGATGGCGCTGGAAAAGATCGCGCTGGAAGACGACTACTTCGTGTCGCGCAAGCTGTACCCGAACGTCGATTTCTACAGCGGCATCGTGCAGCGCGCCATCGGCATCCCGGTCAGCCTGTTCACCGCCATCTTCGCGCTCGCGCGCACGGTGGGCTGGATCGCCCAGCTCAACGAGATGATCGGCGACCCGGAGTACAAGATCGGCCGCCCGCGCCAGCTGTTCACGGGCTCGGTGCGCCGCGACGTGCTGCCCATCGCGCAGCGCTGAACACGCCCGTCGTGCACTGACACAGGCCGCCCCCGGGCGGCCTTCTTCTTGGGGGTTCACACATGCTCGCGATCATCGGTGGCACCGGCCTGTACCAGTTGCCGGGCCTGGTCTTGCAGGCCACACACGACAGCACCACGCCCTTCGGCGACGCCTCGGCACCGGTGCAGCAGGGCCTGCTGAACGGGCAGCCACTGCTCTTCCTGCCGCGCCACGGCGCCGGCCACCGGCTGCTGCCGCACGAGGTGAACTACCGCGCCAACATCTTTGCGCTCAAGCGCGCCGGGGCGACGATGGTGCTCAGTGTCTCGGCCTGCGGCAGCCTGGCCGAAGACCTGGCGCCGGGCCACTTTGCGCTGCCGCACCAGTACATCGACTGGACCCGTGGTGCGCGCGAGCGCAGCTTCTTCGGCCGCGGCGTGGCCGCGCACGTGGCCACGGCCGAGCCGGTGAGCCGCGCGCTGTGCAGCGCCGTGGTGGCGGCTGCGGCCCAGGTGCCGGGCCTGGTGCTGCATGAAGGTGGCACCTACGCCTGCGTGGAAGGCCCACGTTTTGGCACCCGGGCGGAAAGCTTCATGCTGCGCCAGTTCGGCGCGCGGCTGGTGGGCATGACCAATGTGCCCGAGGTCTTCCTCGCGCGCGAGGCGCAGATGGCGTATGCGACGCTGGCCATCGCGACCGACTACGACTGCTGGCGCGACGACCCCAACGAACACGCCAGCATGGACGCGGTCCTGGCGCGTTACGCCGGCTGCCTGGACCAGGCCCGCGCGTTGATCGGCGCGCTGCTGGCCGTGCCGCTGCCCGCACCCGAGCCGGCGATCCGCCGTGCGCTGGCCGGTGCGGTGATGACGGCCGATGCGGTGCTGAGCCCCGAACAACGCGATTGGCTGGCGGTGCTGCGCGCCTGATCGCCGGCACTCAGGCCGGGCTGTGACGCCAGCTCTTCACGCCAGGCTGTCGCGCCAGTG
This sequence comes from Rubrivivax sp., assembly GCA_018780805.1. Taxonomy (GTDB): domain Bacteria; phylum Pseudomonadota; class Gammaproteobacteria; order Burkholderiales; family Burkholderiaceae_C; genus Rubrivivax. The sequence goes on from JADMJD010000050.1 coordinate 2,786, forward strand.
CCGTGCGATGGCCACGCGGGTCATCACCACGGCTTCGTCGCGCAGCGCCTGCACCTGCTGGATCACCCCGTCCAGGCCCGCGATGCGGCCCGGCCGGCCCAGGATGCGGCCGTGCAGGCCGATGGTCAGCAAACGCGGCGCGTGCCGGGCCTCGCTGCGCAAGGCCGCGAGTGCATCGCCCACGTAGCCGCTGAAGTCGGCCGCGCGCACAAAGCCGCCGCGGTCGAAAAAACGCATGTCGTTGGTGTCGAAGGCATAGGGCAGCACCACATGCGGTGGCCGGCCGTCGTGAAAGGGCAGCAGCCACGGCAGGTCGTCGCCGTAGTCGTCGCTGTCGTACTCGAAGCCGCCATGCGCGCGCAGCAGCCGGCGCGTGGCCGGCGTGCGCGACGACTTGTTGTGCCAGCCCGCGGGTGCTTGTCCACCGAGCTGCGTGATCACTGCGGCCGTGCGCGCGATGGCCTCGGCCTCTTCTGCTTCCGGCAGACCGGCCGGAGATTTCCACAACCAGCCGTGGCCGCAGAGCTCGAAGCCGTGCTGGCGCGCTTCGTCCGCCACCCAGGGCGTGCGTTGCAAGGCCCGGCCGCAGACGTTCAGCGTCAGCGGCAGGCCGGCATCGATGAAGCGCTGCACGATGCGTGCATGGCCCATGCGGGCGCCGTATTCGAAGTGCGTGCCGGCGCAGTAGTCGGGCACAGCGTCCAGCCGGTTCGTCACCTCGTGCACGCCTTCGTTGACCGGGTCGCCGTCGGCAATCGCGAGTTCCGCGCCTTCTTCGACGTTGAGCACGAAGCTGACCGCGAGGCCGGCGCCGCCGGGCCAGCGCAGCGCCAGCTCGCGCGCACTGCGGCGGCCGTCGAAACGGCGCTGGTTGAGCAGGGTGTCGCTGGTGGGTGTGCTCATGGCTGTGGACAATGGCGCATGCACGACCACAAGACCCTCGCCGCCGCGCTCGTGGAAGCGCGGCTCACCGGCGCCCCAGTGCGCGCCATCACGCCGGCCGATCTGGACACGGCGTACGCCGCCCAGGCCCATGTGGGCCGCGCGCTGCGCTGGTTCGACGGTGTGCCGCGGCATTGGAAATCGGGCGGCGCCTCGCGCACGGCGCTGCAGACCCACGCGCCGCTGCCACCCGCCGGCGTCTGGGCCAGCCCGGCCCAGGCGGGCACCTGGCCCTTCCACTGGCGGGGCATCGAAGCCGAAGTCGCGCTGCGACTGGGCCAGGACGTGAGCGCCGAGAGCGCGGCGACACTGGACCTGGGCAGCGCCCGCGCGCTGGTCGACGCGATGGCGGTGTCCATCGAGATCGTCGATTCACGCTGGGTCGAAGGCCAGCAGGCGCCGCCGCTGGCGCGCCTGGCCGACCTGCAATCGCATGGCGCGCTGGTGCTGGGGGCCTGGGTGCCCTTCGATGCGCAGCGCGACTGGTCGCAGCAGCGCTGCACCGTGGCCATCGGCCTGGCGTCGCCGCAGGTGTTCACCGGCACGCATGCGATGGCCGATCCGGCTTTTGTGCTGCCGGCCTGGCTGCGCCATGCCACACGCGACGGCGATACGCTGCCCGCCGGCACCGTGGTGACCACGGGCACCTGGTGCGGCCTGCCGCTGGCCGCGCCGGGCGAGTTGGTGCAGGTGGTGTTCGACGGCATCGGCCAGGCGCGCGTGCAGCTCTGAATCACGGCATCGGTCTCAGGGCAGGGGCCAGTGCCAAGCCGCGCCACTGGACTCGAACTGGGCCGCCAGGTCCAGCAGGGCATGGTCACGCCCGAAACCGGCAATCAGCTGCACTCCGATGGGCAGGCCTTCGTGTGATGGCGCCGTCGGCAGTGCGATGGCTGGCAAGCCCGCCGCGTTGACCCAGCCGGTGAACACCGCGTGGCCACGGGGGCCGACGGGCTGGCCGTCGATCAACGTCGGGTAAGGCAACGCCGCCGGCCAGGGCAGGGCGGCGGTGGCCGGGGTGACCACCAGGTCCACCTGCGTGAACATGGCATCGACCGCGCGCCGCAGCGTGGCCACACGTTCCAGGATGTCCCACAGCACCGACGCCGGCTGCACGGCACCGGCTTCCGCCATCGCTCGGAAGGTGGCTGAGGCACCATCGCGCCAGGCCGGCTGTTGTTTGAACAGCCACGACAGGCCGATCTGCCCGACCAGCGGCCAGCGTTCCGTCATGAAGGCCAGGTCCAGCGGCAGGGGGCCTTCTTCCACGTGGTGGCCCAGCGCCCGCAGGCGTTGCACGGCCGTGCGGCACGAGGTGGCAATCTGCGGGTCCACCGGCGCTTCGCCCAGCGTGGGCACGTAGAGCACGCGGCAGCTGGCCGGCAACGACTTGGGCGGTGGCAAGGCCTGCGAGCTGCGGTCACCGGCATGCGGCCCGCTCAGTGCATCGAACAACAGCCGAACATCGGCCACGTTGCGTGCGATCGGGCCCACGACCTCGAAGTCCAGCAGCAGCGGCGGCAGCGCGTGTTCACGCGCGATGGCACCGATGGACGGTTTGAAGCCCACCAGCCCGGTGTGTGACGCCGGCCGGCGTGTGGAGCCACCACCGTCGGTGCCCAGTGCCAGCGGCACAAAGCCCGCCGCCACCGCGGCCACCGCGCCGCCGCTGGAGCCACCGGGCGTCAGCGCGGTGTCGAAGGGGTTGCGCGTGGTGCCGAACAGCGGGTTGTGGGTGTAACCCTCCAAGGTGAACTCGGGCACGTTGCCTTTGCCGACGATCAGCGCGCCGGCGGCGCGCAGTCGGGCCACGGCGAGTTCGTCCTGTGCCGGACGGTAGGTGGCCAGGCCGGGGCTGCCCCAGGTGGTGGGCAGGTCGGCCGTGGGCAGGTTGTCCTTCACCAGCACCGGCACACCGTCCAGCGGTGACAGCGGCTGGCCACGCGCAAGGCGTTGAGCGCTGGCCTGCGCTTCTGCCAGCACCGCCGCGCGCCGCTGCGACACCACGGCGTTGAGCACCGGGTTCAGCGCGTCCAGCCGCGCCAGGCACACGTCCAGCACCGCTGGCGGCGTGATGCTGCCGGCGCGGTAGGCCGCAGCCAGCGCGGCCGCGGACAGTTGCCAAAGCGGCGTGTTCACATCAGCTTGGGCAGCCAGGTGGCCAGGCCCGGCACCGCGATCATCAGCAGCGTGAACAGCACCAGGATCACCACGTACGGGAAGGCGCCGACGATGGCGTCGCGGATGCCGCCCTTGTCGGGCCGGATGCCGTGCACCACGAACAGGTTCATGCCCACCGGCGGCGTGATCAGGCCCAGCTCGCACATCAGCACGATGAAGATGCCGAACCACACCGGGTCCACCCCCAGCGCGCTGACGATGGGAAAGGTCACCGGGATCGTGGCCACCATCATCGACAACACGTCCATGAACATGCCGAGCAGGAAGTAGAAGACCATCAGGATCAGCAGCAGCTGTACCGCCGAGAGGCCGAAGGACGTGACCCACTGCGTCATCGCCTCGGCCACGCCCGTCAAGCTGATGGCCAGGTTCAGGATGAAGGCCGCGGTGATGATCAGCAGGATCATGCCGCTGGTCTTGGCCGTCTGCACGAAGCAGTGCTGCAGCAGCGGCCAGGTGAGGCGCTTGCTGCGCCAGGCGAAGAAAAACGAGGCCACCACGCCCAGCGCGGCCGATTCGGTGGTGGTGGCCACGCCGGTGTAGAGACTGCCCATCACGATGAAAAACACCACCGCCGGTGGCACCAGGTCGCGCAGCAGACGCAGGCGTTGGGCCAGCGGCACGGGCGCCTCGCGCACCGCGTTGCCGCGCAGCAGCGCATCACCGGCGATGTAGAGCATGAAACACGCGGTCAGCAAAAGGCCCGGCACGATGCCGGCGATGAAGAGCTGGCCGATGGACGTGTCGGTGAGCGAGCCATAGACGATCATGTTGACCGACGGCGGGATCAGGATGCCCAGCGTGCCACCGGCCGCGATGCTGCCCAGCGAGGCCGTCATCGGGTAACCGCGCTGGTGCAGCGAGGGCAGCGCCACGGTGCCGATGGTGGCCGCCGTCGCCACCGACGAACCCGAGGTGGCGGCAAACAGCGCGCTGCAGCCCACGTTGGTGTGCAGCAGCCCGCCCGGCAGCCGGCCCAGCCAGGCCGCCAGCGCACCGAACATGCGGTCGGCGATGCCCGAGCGCAGCAGCAGCTCACCCATCAGCACGAACAGCGGGATCGAGGTCAGCAGGTTGTCGTTGTGCACACCCCAGACCACGGGGGCGATGGAATCGATGAAGGGCATGCCGTAGGCCAGCAGGCCGCCCAGGATGCCGACCGCGGCCATCGCGATGGCGATGGGCACGCCGATCACCATCATGCCCAGCATCGCGGCGAAGGCGATCAGGATGTAGCTGATGTTCATGCCGTGGTCCCGGTGGCGCGGGCCTGCAGGTCTTCGAGTTCCTCGTCGACCTCGTCCTTGGTCGAGCGCGGCCCGAACTCGCGGTTCAGCAGCGTGGTCTGGCCGCGCAGCAGCAGCACCGTCGCGCGCGCGGCAAAAACCGTGGCGATCAGCGCAAACACCACCAGCCCCGCCAGCCAGGCCGTCTGCGGCCACCACAGCGGCGTGGCCCAGGGGGTCTGCGCGACGCTGTTGTACTCGAGCGAGTCGGTCAGCACATACCGCGCCAGCCACGCCAGCAGCAGCGCAAAGACCGCCAGGCCCACGGCCGCGAACCAGTTCAGGCCCGTCTGCAGCCAGCGCGGCAGGCGGCCGTGGAATACATCCACACGGATGTGTGTGCGGCCCAGCAGCGCCATGCTGAAGGCCAGCGTGGCACCGACGGCCAGCGCGTAGCCGCCCAGTTCGTCGGCGCCTTGCAGCGAGAAGTTGAACACCTTGCGGACCACGGTTTCCACCGCCACCACGCCGGAAAGCGCGACAAAGACCAGGCCGAACAGCGTGCCCAGCCAACGTTCCAGTTTGTCCTGCATGTGTTCGCCCTCCGCTTGCTGGGGATCAGCTCACTGCACGCCGATGGCCTTGCCGACCGTGGCCTTCCACGCGGCGGAACAGCCGGGGTTGGACTTGTCGCAGATCTCGGCCCAGGTCGGCACCGAGATCGTCTGCACCGCGTTGCGCACCACCTCGATGTCGCTGGGCTTCACCGGCACGTCCACCAGCTTGAACTTCTTGCCCGTGGTGCAGGGGTCCTTGCCGGCGTTGCAATTCAGCGCGTCACGCGTGAGCTCCTGCGAATACGCCCAGATGTCGTCCGTCAGCCCCTTGAAGGCGGCGGCCATCTTGGCCTGCTGGTCGGGCTTCAGGCGGTTCCAGGCCTTCAGCGTGATGGCGTAGCCGTTCAGCGCCATCTGGAAGCCCAGCGGGTACTGGTGCGTGGTCACCTCCGGCCAGTTGCTGGAGTTGGCCGAGCTCGGGCCGGTGATGGCGCAGTCCACCACACCCAGCGACAGCGACTGGTGCACCTCGGTGAAACCCAGCGGCACCGGCGTGCCACCGACGCTTTCGATGAACTTGGCCAGGTTCTGGTCGTACACCCGCACCTTCATGCCCTTCAGGTCGGTCAGCTGGGTGATGGGCTTCTTGCAGAACAGGATCTGCGGGCCGAAGGGCCACACGCCCAGCAGCTTGA
>JADMJD010000212.1 GCA_018780805.1 Rubrivivax sp.
TCAACATGGGCATGGTCAGCGGCATCCTGCCGGTGGTGGGCGTGCCGCTGCCCTTTGTCAGCTACGGCGGCACGGCGATGGTGACGCTGGGCCTGGGCCTGGGCATCCTGATGTCGGTGGCGCGTTCGCGCCGCTTGATGCAGTCGTGAAACGGGAACGGACATGATCGGCGTCGTCGGCATCGGCAACATGGGCCTCGCGATGGCCCTGCGGCTGCGCGACAGCGGGCATGCGGTGGCTGTGCGTGACGTCGACGTCAACGCCGAAGCCATGGCCCGCGCCGAAGGCCTGCAGGTCTTCCCGACGCCCGCAGCGTTGGCGCGGACCTGTGAGTTGGTGATCTTGGCCGTGGTGGACGGTCCACAAACGCAGGCGGTGCTCTTCGGGCCCGACGGCATCGCCGACGGGCTGGCGCCGGGCGGTGCCGTGCTGCTGTGCCCGACGATCTCGCCCGAGGATGTCGAAAGTGCCGCCGCCGGCCTGGCTGCGCAGGGCGCGGTGGCGCTGGATGCCCCGATGTCGGGCGGCCCGGCACGCGCCCGCGACGGCAGCATGAGCCTGATGGTGGCCTGCGACGACGCGGCGTGGGCGCGCTGGCAGCCGCTGCTGGCGCAGTTGGCCAGCCGGCTGTTCCGTGTTGGCAAGCGGCCGGGGGACGGCGCGCGCACCAAGCTCGTCAACAACCTGCTGGCGGCCGTCAACCTGGCCGGTGCGGCCGAGGTGCTGCGCCTGGCAGAGGCCCTGGGCCTGGACGCCACGCAGACGCTGGAGGTGATCGAACAATCCAGCGGCCAGAGCTGGATCGGCAGCGACCGCGCGCGCCGCGTGCTGGCGGGCGACAGCACGCCCCGCGCGCACATGCGGCTGCTGGCCAAGGACTCGGCGTTGGCGCTTGCCGCGGCGCAGCGTGCCGGGCTGGCGCTGCCCGTGGGCCAGCAGGCGGCCGAGGCCTTTTTGCACGCCTGCCGGCGCGGGCTGGACGGGGCCGACGACTCAGCCTTGTGGCGTGCGCCCTGAGTCTGCAGCAGACAGCGGTGGCGCAAGCAGCATTGGCTGCAAAGGGAAGCGGATCGTGAACAGCGCCCCGGGCCCGTGGCCCGGCAAGGGCCGCGGGTGGGCGTCAGCGATCGTGATCTGCGCGCCGTGCTGCTGCACCACCTCGTGCACGATGGACAGGCCCAGGCCGCTGCCGTCCACATCCGTACCCAGCGTGCGGTAGAACGCGCGGAACACCAGGTCGCGCTCTGCCGGCGGAATGCCCGGGCCGTTGTCTTCCACCTGCAGCACCAGCACCTGGCCGAAGGGATCGGGCACCACCCGCGCCGTCACGGTGCCGCCGGGCGGTGTGTAGCGCAGCGCGTTGTCCACCAGGTTGCGCACCAGCTCGCGCAGCATCACGGCGTGGCCGCGCAGGTGCGTGCGCTGGCCATCGGTAGGGCCTTCGTAACCCAGGTCGATGCGGCGCTCCAGGGCCTGGGGCACAAAGTCGCGCACCACGTCGATGGTCAGTTCGGCCAGGTCCAGGTCGCCATGGCGCATGGCCTGCTCTCGGTCCTCGGCGCGCGCCATCGACAACAGCTGGTTCACCATGTGCGCCGCCCGCTGGCTGGACACCGCGATCTGGTGCAGCGTGTGTTTCATCACCTGCGGGTCCACCTCACCGCGGTCGATCTGGCGCTCGGCCAGTTCGGCCTGCATGCGCAGACCCGCCAGCGGGGTCTTCATCTGGTGCGCGGCATCGGCCAGGAACTGTTTTTGCGTGCGGATGCTGCGGTCCAGTCTGTCCAGCAGGTCGTTGATGGCCTGCACCAGCGGCACCACCTCGTCGGGCACGTCGCGTTCGGCGATGGGGCTCAGGTCGGTGCTCTCGCGGCGGCGGATGCGCTGCTGCAGATCCGCCAGCGGCTGGATGCCACGTGTGAGCGCAAACCACACCAGCACCACGGCCACCGGCAGGATGATGAACTGCGGCAGGATCACGCCCTTGATGATCTCGGTGGCCAGGCGGGAGCGTTTGTCCAGCGTCGAGGCCACCTGCACCAAGGCGGCCGGCGCAGCCGGCCCGGCCAGCGCGGCCGCACTGCGCGGGCCCGGCAGCCACAGGTAGGCCACACGCACCTCCACGCCGTGCACCGTCTCGTCCCGGTAGCGCAGCTCACCATCGGCCAACGGCACGGGCTCGGGCACCGGCAGGTCGAAATCGCCCACCAGGAACTCGCCGCGTGCGCCCAGCACCTGGTAGAAGACCTCGTCTTCGTCGTTGGTGCGCAGCAGCGAGGCCGCGGCATCGGGCAGCTGGATGCTCACGCCGGGCAGGCGCTCGCTGCCCGCCGCCGCCGTGATGCGCACCTGGCGCGACAAGGCCCGCGCCAGCTCACCCAGTTCGCGGTCATACGGGCCGTTCGCGATGCCCTGCGCCACCACCCAGGTGAGCGCCACGCTCATCGGCCACAACAGCAGCAGCGGCGCGAGCATCCAATCGAGGATCTCGCCGAAGAGTGATCGTTGTTCGGGCGGGCGGCGCATCACGGGTGGCCGCGATCATGCCTCAGGGGTCAACGCCCGGCCGCCCCAAGTGGGCCCCTCCCCTTCGGGGGGCGTGACGCGACGCGGCAGGTCTGGGGGCACCCTTCAAGCCGCGATCTTCTCCAGGCAATAACCCAGCCCGCGCACGGTGGCGATGCGCACAGGGCCCTGCTCGATCTTCTTGCGCAGGCGGTGGATGTAGACCTCGATCGCGTTGTTGCTGACCTCTTCACCCCACTCGCACAGGCGCTCCACCAGCTGGTCCTTGCTGACCAGGCGGCCCGAACGCTGCAGCAGCACTTCCAGCAGCGACAGCTCGCGAGCCGACAGCTCCAGCATCTGGTCGTTCAGGTAAGCCACGCGGCCGGTGGCGTCAAAGGCCAGCGGGCCGTGTTTGATCACGTTCGAGGCGGTGCCCAGCCCACGCCGTGTGAGTGCACGCACGCGGGCTTCGAGCTCCTGCAAGGCAAAGGGCTTGGCCATGTAGTCATCGGCCCCCAGGTCCAGCCCCTTGACACGCTGCTCCAGGCTGTCAGCCGCGGTGAGGATCAACACCGGCATGCTGGCCCCGCGGGCGCGCAGCTTGCGCAGCACCTCGAAGCCGTGCATCTTGGGCAGGCCGAGGTCGAGGATCACCAGGTCGAACTCGTGCGAGGCCAGCGCCGCATCGGCTTCGCTGCCGCTGCTGACCTGGTCGACGGCATAACCCGAGGCGCGCAACGAGCGCAACAGCCCGTCCGCGAGGACCTGGTCGTCTTCGGCGATGAGGATGCGCATGGCTTCGTCTCCTGGTGGGCTGTGCGCGAAAGCGCTGGCCTCTGTGGTGTGTGAAATTCTAGGCATCCGGGGCGGGGGCTGGGCTTGATCGGCATCAAGCGGGCGCATCCCCAGAAACAACTGTACAGACATCCAGCTTCTGCCATAATCAGCGCCAGCCTAGGAGAGCCCGATGGACGCACCCGTGAAAGCCCTGAATACCGAAAAAGCCAAGGCCTTGCAGGCTGCGCTCGCCCAGATCGAGAAGCAGTTCGGCAAGGGCACCATCATGCGCCTGGGCGACGGCGAAGTCGTCGAGGACATCCAGGTCGTCTCCACCGGCTCGCTGGGCCTGGACATCGCGCTCGGTGTCGGCGGCCTGCCGCGCGGCCGGGTGGTCGAGATCTATGGCCCGGAGTCCTCGGGCAAGACCACGCTCACGCTGCAGGTCATCGCCGAGATGCAGAAGCTCGCCGGCACCTGCGCCTTCATCGACGCCGAGCACGCGCTCGATTCGCAGTACGCACAAAAGCTCGGCGTCAACCTGCAAGAGCTGCTGATCAGCCAGCCCGACACCGGCGAGCAGGCGCTCGAGATCGTGGATGCGCTGGTGCGCTCGGGCTCGGTGGACCTGATCGTCGTCGACTCGGTCGCCGCGCTCACGCCCAAGGCCGAACTCGAAGGCGAGATGGGCGACAGTCTGCCCGGCTTGCAGGCGCGGCTGATGAGCCAGGCGCTGCGCAAGCTCACCGCGACGATCAAGAAGTCGAACTGCATGGTGATCTTCATCAACCAGATCCGCATGAAGATCGGCGTGATGTTCGGCAACCCCGAGACCACCACCGGCGGCAACGCGCTGAAGTTCTACGCCTCGGTGCGGCTGGACATCCGGCGCACGGGCAGCATCAAGAAGGGTGAAGAAGTCATCGGCAGCGAGACCAAGGTCAAGGTCGTCAAGAACAAGGTGGCGCCACCCTTCAAGACCGCGGAGTTCGACATCCTCTACGGCGAAGGCATCAGCCGCGAAGGCGAGATCGTTGACATGGGCGTCACCGCGCGTGTGGTCGAAAAGTCCGGCGCCTGGTACGCCTACAAGGGCGAGAAGATCGGCCAGGGCAAGGACAACGCACGCGAGTTCCTGCGCGAGAACCCCGAGATCGCACGCGAGATCGAGAACAAGGTGCGCGAGTCGTTGGGCGTGCCGCTGGTGGGTGGCGCTGCCACTGCCGACGCGGGCTGACCCGCCGCGCGCGGTGGCCGCCGGGCTGTCAATCCAAGGCCGTGCGCTGCGTTACCTGGCGCAGCGCGACCATTCCCGCGTCGAACTCGAGCGCAAGCTCGCCCGGCAGGTGGAAGACCTGCCGGAAGACCCGGCCGCTGCACAGATCGCACGGGTGCTGGACACGCTGACGGCACGCGGCCTGCTGAGCGAACAGCGCGCGGCCGAAGCGCTGGTGGGTGCCCAGGCACGCCGCTTCGGCGGCCTGAAGCTGCGGCAGAACCTGCGCGCACGCGGCGTGGCCCCGGAAGAAGCCGCCGCCGCGCTGGCCACCGTGGCAGACAGCGAACTGGCGCGCGCCCATGCGCTGTGGCAACGCCGCTTCGGCGCCCCGGCCACCGATGCCGCCGGCCGCGCCAAACAGGCCCGCTTCCTGGCGGGCCGCGGGTTTGGCGGTGATGTCATCCGGCGTGTCGTGCAGGGGCTGGCCGAAGACATCGACAACGACTAGACAATCAGGGGTCGGTTTGTCAGCAGATGCTGCGCCGCAGCATGCTACATTCGGCGGTTGCCCCGCCGGCTGCCCCTCACGACCGATGCCGCTCCCGACCAGCCAGGCCTCACGCCTGCTCAAGCACCGTCGCCAGATCGACGTGCAGGTCTATGCGCGCGACGATGGCCTCTGGGAAGCCGATGCCCGCATCACCGACGTCAAGACCCACCCTTCGCGCCTGGCCACTGGCGTGCGGCCGGCCGGCGAACCCATCCACGACATGCTGCTGCGGGTGGTGGTGGACCGCACACTCACCATCGTCGACGCCGGCGCGCAATCGCTGGCCGTGCCCTACTCTGGCCATTGCGACCAGCACGGCGACACCTACCAACGCCTGATCGGCCTGAGCCTGATGCGCGGATTCCGCCAGGCGCTGCGTGAACGTGTCGGCGGCGTGCTGGGCTGCACCCACATCACCGAGCTCGCCCAGGTGCTGCCCACCGCGGTCGTGCAGGCCATGGCCGGTGAGGTGATCGACACCCGCGGCGAAAGCGCCGACGCCGAACGCCCGTTCCAGATCGACCGCTGCCACGCGCTGCGCAGCGACGGCCCCGCCGTGCGCACCCATTACCCACGCTGGTTCCAACCAGCCACCTGACGGGGCGCAGCCCCACCCGCCCCACCCGACCTCCGAGGGACCCCCCATGAAAATCCACGAATACCAGGCCAAGGAACTGCTGCGCGCCCATGGCGTGCCGGTGCCGCGCGGCTACCCGGCCTTCACCGTGCGCGAAGCGCACGAAGCTGCCCAGAAGCTGGGCGGCGGCGTGTGGGTGGTGAAGGCACAGATCCACGCCGGTGGCCGTGGCAAGGGCGGCGGTGTCAAGCTGGCCCGCAGCATGGACGAGGTGCAGGCCCTGGCCGGACAGATCCTGGGCATGCAGCTCAAGACCCACCAGACCGGCCCCGAAGGCCAGAAGGTGCGGCGCCTGTACATCGAAGAAGGTGCCGACATCCAGAAGGAGTACTACGTCTCGCTGGTGACCGACCGTGCGACGCAGAAGGTGGCCTTCATCGCCAGCAGCGAAGGTGGCATGGACATCGAGGAGGTGGCGCACAGCACCCCCGAGAAGATCATCACCGAGTTCATCGATCCGCTGACCGGCCTGGGTGACGCGCAAGCCAAGAAGATCGCCGACGCGATCGGCCTGCCGGCCAACAGCACGGCGCAGGCCATCCAGATCTTCCAGCAGTTGTACGCCTGCTACATGGCCACCGACGCTTCGCTGGTGGAGATCAACCCGCTGAACCGCGACAGCCAGGGCAAGCTGATCGCACTGGACGCGAAGTTCAACTTCGATGCCAACGCGCTGTTCCGCCACCCCGACATCGTGGCCTACCGCGACCTGGACGAAGAAGACCCGGCCGAGGTGGAAGCCAGCAAGTTCGACCTCGCCTACATCAGCCTGGACGGCAACATCGGCTGCCTGGTCAACGGCGCCGGCCTGGCCATGGCCACGATGGACACCATCAAGCTCTTCGGCGGAGAGCCGGCGAACTTCCTGGACGTGGGCGGCGGCGCCACGGCCGAGAAGGTGACCGAAGCCTTCAAGATCATGCTGAAGAACCCGGAAGTGAAGGGCATCCTCGTCAACATCTTCGGCGGCATCATGAAGTGCGACACCATCGCCGAAGGGGTGATCACCGCCTGCAAGGCCGTGAACCTCAGCGTGCCGCTGGTGGTGCGCATGAAGGGCACCAACGAAGACCTGGGCAAGAAGATGCTGGCCGAGTCCGGCCTGCCCATCATCGCGGCCAACACCATGGCCGAAGCCGCCACCGCCATCGTGGCGGCCGTCAAGTAACGGTCAAAAGACAAGGACCTGTCATGAGCATCTTCATCAACAAGGACACCCGCGTCGTCACGCAGGGCATCACCGGCAAGACCGGTCAGTTCCACACCAAGGGCTGCCAGGCCTACGCCAACGGCAAGGCCTGCTTCGTGGCCGGCGTGAACCCGAAGAAGGCGGGCGAGAGCTTCGAGGGCATCCCCATCCTGGCCAGCGTCAAGGACGCCAAGGCGCAGCACGGCGCCAACGTCAGCGTGATCTACGTGCCGCCCGCGGGTGCGGCCGACGCGATCTGGGAAGCCGTGGAGGCCGACCTGGACCTCGTCATCTGCATCACCGAAGGCATCCCCGTGAAGGACATGCTGATGGTGCGCAACAAAATGAGGGCCAAGGAGCTGGCCGGCGGCAAGAAGACGCTGCTGCTGGGCCCCAACTGCCCGGGCCTGATCACACCGGAAGAGATCAAGATCGGCATCATGCCGGGCCACATCCACCGCAAGGGCCGCATCGGCGTGGTCAGCCGCTCCGGCACGCTGACCTATGAAGCCGTCGCACAGCTGACGGAAATCGGCCTGGGCCAGAGCAGCGCCGTCGGCATCGGTGGCGACCCGATCAACGGCCTGAAGCACATCGACGTGATGCAGGCCTTCAACGACGACCCGGACACCGACGCCGTGATCATGATCGGCGAGATCGGCGGCCCCGACGAAGCCGAGGCCGCGCGCTGGTGCAAGGCGAACATGAAGAAGCCCATCGTCGGCTTCATCGCCGGTGTCACGGCCCCGGCGGGCAAGCGCATGGGCCACGCCGGCGCGCTGATTTCCGGCGGCGCCGACACGGCCGATGCCAAGCTGGCCATCATGGAAGAATGCGGCTTCACGATCACACGCAACCCGTCAGAAATGGGCCGCCTGCTGAAGGGTCTGCTCTGACATGACAGCCCCGAAGCTCGCGTTGCTCGCTGCCCCCCGAGGGGGCGTCGGCCGTCCTTGGGGCGGCCCGGCAAGCGGCCGAGCGACGGGCCGGCCTATGTAGTTCCCGCACCCGGGAGCACCGCGCCGCAGCCTACACTGCGGCGCTTTCTTTTTTTCAGCACGGCAGCACGAGGGATACGCATGGAAGAGTTCATGACCGCCGCTTTCTGGATCGCGGTGGGGCAGATCATCATGATCGACATCCTGCTCGGCGGCGACAACGCCGTCGTCATCGCGCTGGCCTGCCGCAAGCTGCCGCCCAAGCTGCGCACCCAGGGCATCCTCTGGGGCACCGCAGGCGCCATCGCGCTGCGCGTGATCCTGATCTTCTTCGCGCTCACGCTGCTGGCCATCCCATTCCTGAAGCTGGTGGGCGCGGTGCTGCTGCTGTGGATCGGCATCAAGCTGCTGCTGCCCGAGCACGACGACGACCACGGCAACATCCAGGCCAGCGACAAGCTCTGGGCCGCGGTGAAAACCGTGATCGTGGCCGACCTGGTGATGAGCGTGGACAACGTGATCGCCATCGCCGGCGCCG
>JADMJD010000002.1 GCA_018780805.1 Rubrivivax sp.
CGTGCAGCTGCCGCCGGGCGCCACGCAGGAGCGGGCGCGCAACGTGATGGAGCAGGTCGAAGGTTTCATGCTCAAGCAACCCGAGGTGGAGAGCATGGTCGGTGTGCTGGGCTTCAGCTTCAGCGGCCAGGGCCAGAACGCCGCGCTGGCTTTCGTCACGCTGAAAGACTGGGACCAGCGCCCGAACCCCGAGAACTCGGCCCAGGCACTGGCCGGCCGTGCCTTTGGTGCGCTGATGGGCATCCGCGACGCCTTCATCTTCCCGCTCAGCCCACCGCCGATTCCGGAGCTGGGCCAGGCATCGGGCTTCAACTTCCGGCTGCAGGACCGTGCCGGTCAGGGCCACGAAGCCCTGGTGGCGGCGCGCAACCAGCTGCTGGGCATGGCCTCGCAGAGCAAGGTGCTGGCCCAGGTGCGGCCCGACGGCCTGGAAGATGCGCCGCAGCTGCACATCGAGATCGACCGCGACAAAGCGGCCGCGCTCGGCGTGGGCTTCGACGCCATCAACGCCACCATCTCCACCGCACTCGGCTCGTCGTACGTGAACGACTTCCCCAGCCGCGGGCGCCTGCAACGCGTGGTGGTGCAGGCCGATGCACCTGCGCGCATGCAGCCGGAAGACCTGCTGAAGCTCAACGTGTCCAACGGCCGTGGCCAGCCGGTGCCACTGTCGGCCTTTGCAACCACCAAATGGGTCACCGGCGCGATGCAGACCGTGCGCTACAACGGCTACCCGGCCATGCGCATCGGCGGCAGCGCCGCGCCGGGCCTGAGCACGGGCGACGCGATGGCCGAGATGGAACGCCTGGCCGCGCAGCTGCCGGCCGGTTTCGGCTACGAGTGGACGGGCATCAGCCGCGAGGAAAAACTCGCCGGCTCGCAGGCACTGATCCTCTACGGCTTTGCGATCCTGGCGGTGTTTTTGTGCCTGGCCGCGTTGTACGAAAGCTGGGCCATCCCTCTGGCGGTCATCCTGGTGGTGCCGCTGGGTGTGTTGGGCGTGGTGCTGGCCACGCTGGGGCGTGGCATGTCCAACGACGTCTACTTCCAGGTCGGCCTGATCACCATCATCGGCCTGTCGGCCAAGAACGCGATCCTGATCATCGAGTTTGCCAAGGACCTGCAGGCCCAGGGCAAAAGCGCCTTCGATGCGGCGCTGGAGGCGGCCCGGCTGCGATTCCGGCCCATCGTGATGACCTCGATGGCCTTCATTCTGGGTGTGTTGCCGCTGTTCCTGGCCAGCGGGGCTGGCTCGGCCAGCCAGCGCGCCATTGGCACCGGCGTGATCGGTGGCATGGTCACGGCGGTGGTGCTCTCGGTGTTTTTCGTGCCGATCTTCTTCGTTGTCGTGCGCAAGCTGTTCCCGCCCAGCCCCCGCCAGGTGATGCACGACCGCCACGAAACGGAAAACCTGAACCTGAACGCGCCGCGGGAGGACCGATGAAACAGCCCGCCCTTTTGATCGCCCTGGCCGCTGTGCTGGGCGGTTGTGCCCTGACGCCGGCCTATGAACGCCCGCCGGCGCCGGTGGGCACGCAGTTCCCGGCACCAGCCGCCAGCAGCGGCACGGCTGCGCCTGCGCTGGCCTGGCGCAGCTTCGTCACCGATGCGCGTGCACAGGCCCTGGTCGAGCTGGCGTTGAAAAACAACCGCGACCTGCACGTGGCGCTGCTCAACGTCGAGCAGGCCCGCGCCGCGCTGGGTGTGCAGCAGGCCGACCGCCTGCCCAACATCGGCGTCGGTGTGGCCGCCAGCCGCAACAGCGTGGACAGCAGCTACAGCGCCGGCCTGCAGCTCAGCAGCTTCGAGCTCGACCTGTTCGGGCGTGTGAAGAGCCTGGGCGACGCCGCCGCGGCGCGGGTGCTGGCCAGCGACGAAGGCCGCCGTGCGGTGGAGCTGAGCCTGATCGCCGCCGTGGTGGACGCCGAACTCGCGCTGCGTGCCGACGACGAGCTGCTTGCCGTCACTGGCAAGGTGCTGGCGTCACGCGAAGGTTCGTTGAAACTGGTGCGCATCAAGTTCGATGGCGGTGCCGCAGGTGAACCGGAGCTGCGGGCCACCGAATCGCTGGTGGCGGGCGCACGCGCCACGGCACTGGCGCTGGAACGGCAACGCGCGCAGCACCTGAACGCGCTGGTCTTGCTGGTCGGCAGCCCGCTGCCGGCCGATCTGCCGGCACCGCGGGTGCTGGCCCAGCACCGTTTTGCCGACCTGCCGGCGGGGCTGCCGTCGGACGTGCTGCTGCAGCGCCCCGACGTGCGCCAGGCCGAACAATCGCTGATCGCAGCCAACGCCAACATCGGCGCGGCGCGCGCTGCGTTTTTCCCGCGCATCTCGCTTACCGCCAGCACGGGTGCGGCCAGCAACCAGCTCTCGGGCCTGTTCGACAACTTCGCCTGGAGTTTTGCGCCGCAGCTGCTGCAGCCCTTGTTCGACGCCGGCCGCAACCAGGCGAACCTGGCCTCGGCGCAGGCCGGCCGCGACATCGCGGTGGCGCAGTACGAAAAAGCGATCCAGAGCGCCTTCCGCGAAGTGGCCGATGTGCTCGCGGCACGTGCCACGCTGGGCGCGCAGCTGCAGGCCCAGCGTGCCCAGGCCGACGCCGAAAGCCGCCGCCTGGCGGTGGTGGAGCGTCTGCTGGCCGGCGGTGCCGCCAGCCTGCTGGACCGGCTGGACGCTGAACGTTCGGCGCTGGCCGCCCGCCAGGCTGTGGTGCAGCTGGAATTGGCCGAACGCCAGAACGCGCTGCTGCTGTACCGCGTGCTGGGTGGTGGCACGGCCGTGCCGGGCTGACCTGGTTTTGAGCCCCGGCTGAGCCCACCCGCATGGCCGCACGCTGGCGCGTCGTCGGTACGCTGGGCACCGCCCAGACACTGGCCTGGGCCTCGTCGTATTACCTGCCGGCGATGCTGGCCGTGCCGATCGCGCGCGAACTCGGCCTGGCCGTGCCCACCGTGTTTGCGGCCTTTTCGCTGGCGCTGGTGGTGTCGGCGCTGCTGGGCCCGCTGGCCGGGCGCGCCATCGACCGCTGGGGCGGCCACCGTGTGTTGCCCGTCACCAGCATGCTCTTTGCGGCTGGATTGCTGGCCTTGTCCCAGGTGCAAGGCCCCTGGGGTTTGTTCGCCGCCTGGGCCTTGATCGGCGTTGGCATGGGCAGCGGGCTGTACGAAGCCGCGTTTGCCAGCCTGGTGCGGCTGTACCGGCAGGACGCGCGCAACGCCATCACGGGCATCACGCTGCTGGCCGGTTTTGCCAGCACCGTGGGCTGGCCGCTGAGCAGCTTGTTCGAGGCGCAATTCGGCTGGCGCGGGGCCTGCGTGGCCTGGGCCGGCCTGCATCTGTTGCTGGGGCTGCCGCTGAACCTGTGGCTGCCAGCGCAGGCGCCGGTGGCTGCCGCGCAGTCACCGGCCAGCGCACCTCCACCCGAACCACCCCCGCTGGCGCACCCGGTGCGGGTGTCGGTGCTGCTGGGCTTCGTGTTCGCCGCCACCTGGTTCACCAGCACCGCGATGGCGGCGCACCTGCCCACGCTGCTGCAGGCGCAGGGGCTGTCACTGGCTGCGGCGGTGGGCATCGGCGCGCTGGTCGGCCCGGCCCAGGTGGCCGGGCGGCTGCTGGAGTTCGGCTGGCTGCGCCGCCTGCACCCCTTGTTTTCTGCGCGCATGGCCACGCTGGCGCACCCGGTGGGCGCGGCGGCGCTGCTGACGCTGGGCGGCGCGGTGGCCGCGCCATTTGCGCTGTTGCACGGCTTGGGCAACGGCATCCTCACCATCGCCAAGGGCAGCCTGCCGCTGGTGTTGTTCGGCTCGGCCGGATACGGCGCCCGCCAAGGCTGGATGATGCTGCCCGCGCGGCTGGCCACGGCCGCGGCACCGGTGCTGTTCGGCGTGTTCCTGCAGTGGTGGGGTGCCGCGGCGCTGTGGGTTTGCGCGGGGCTGGGCTTGGCGGCGTTTGCCGCGTTGTGGTGGGTGCAGCCGCCACGGGTTGACGCGGCTTAAGGTCAGCCCCAGGCTCGGGGTTCAAACTGTGCGGGTGGACAGGACTCCCCGTGCCGACTGATCTGACCGTCACCCAACTGCTGGGCTGGATCCTGGGTGCCATCGCAGCGCAAGTCGCGCTGGGTGCGGCCTGGGCGTGGCAGCGCACCCGGGCTGCAGCCGCGTCATCCCTGGCGCCCACGGCGGCAGCGGTGCCCACCACCAACTCCCGCGCGGCCTGGCCTGGCCTGCGAGCCTTCCGTGTCCAGGCGCGCCGCTACGAAGATGCCGCGCAGACCCAGTGCTCCTTCGAGCTGGTGCCGGTGGATGGGCAGGCGCTGCCGCCTTTCCTGCCCGGCCAGTTCCTGACCTTCGTGCTGCAGCTGCCAGGTCCCGCCGGAGCAGCCGGGGAACGCACGGTGACACGTTGTTATTCGTTGTCCGACCAGCCGCGGGCCAACCACTACCGCGTCACCATCAAGCGCGTGCCATCGCCGTCGGACCGGCCCACACTGCCACCGGGCCTGTCGTCCAACCACTTCCACGAGCACGTGCAGGTGGGCGACACGCTGCAGCTGCGGGCCCCCGCGGGCCACTTCTTCATTCACCCCGACCCGACGGTGCCGGTGGTGCTGATCGCCGGCGGCATTGGCATCACGCCGATGATGAGCATGCTGCAGTGGTGCGTGGCGCACCAGCCGGCGCGTGCGGTGCACTTGTTCTACGGCGTGCGCCAGGGGGCAGAGCTGGCGTTCAAGGCCGAGTTGCAGGCCATCGCGGCCCAACATCGTCAGGTGCGGCTGCACCTGGTCTTCAGCCGTCCGGCGCCGGACGAGGTGGCCGGGACCGACGACCAGCACACGGGCCATGTGGACCTGGCCCTGCTGCAGCGCTGCCTGCCGCATGGCCGCCACGCCTTCTACCTGTGCGGGCCACCGGCCTTGATGGAAAGCCTGGTCCCGGCGCTGGCCGCCTGGGGCGTGCCGGAGTCCGATCTGCACTTCGAGGCTTTCGGGCCGGCGTCGGTGCGCCTGCCTTCGGCGGCGCCTGCCACCGGTCCCGCTGCGGAGGTCGAGATCCGCTTCCAGCGCAGCGGCCGCACCCTGGCCTGGGACGGGCAGGACCAGAACCTGCTCGACTTTGCCGAGCGCCAGGGTGTGGCCGTCGAATCCGGCTGCCGATCGGGTGGCTGCGGCAGCTGCGAGACCCAGTTGCTGTCGGGCACCGTGGCCTACGCGCAGACGCCGGACCACGACGTGCAGCCGGGGCACTGTCTGCTGTGTGTCGGCCGGCCGACGTCGGCCCTGGTGCTGGAGGCCTGACGATGGCCCGCGCCTTGCTGCTGCGCCGCGAAGTCCTGCCGTTTGCGCTCTACCTGGGCCTGCTGCTGGCCGCCACGCTGCTGGCCGACGCCGCGCTGCACCTGGTTGACGCGGTGTGGATCGGGCGTTACCTGGGCATCCCGGGCACGCTGCTGATCATCGGTTCGTTCGGTTATTCGATGCGCAAGCGCAAGCTCATCCGCATGGGTCAACCGGCCACGCTGCTGCGCTGGCACGAGGGCCTGGCCTGGGCCGGCTCGTTGCTGGTGCTGGTGCACGCCGGCATCCACTTCAACGCCATCCTGGGCTGGCTGGCCATCGGCGCGATGCTGATCAACGTGGCCAGCGGGCTGATTGGCAAGTTCCTGCTCGAACGCGCGCGCCGCCGGCTGGAAGAAGCCCGGCAGCAGCTGCGTGCGCAGGGCCTGACGCCAGCCGAACAGGCCGAGCGCAGCTACTGGGACAGCCTGACCTTCGACGCCGTGAAGCAGTGGCGCGCGCTGCACTTTCCCATCACGCTGGCCTTTGGCGTGCTGGCCCTGGCGCACATCGTCGCCGTGCTGCTGTTCTGGGACTGGTGATGAAACGCCGCGGCCTGATGATCGTGATCGCGCTGAACCTGGTGGCACTGATCGGGTTGGTGTTTGCCTACCCGCACCTGATGGTCAGCCCTGGCCCGGTGGCCAAAGGCCATGCCGCGATCGCCGGCGACTGTTTTGCCTGCCACGTGCCTTGGCGCGGCATCTCGTCCGCGCTGTGCATTGATTGCCATGCACTGCCCGACATCGGCCTGCGCACGACAAAGGGCGTGGCGCTGCCGCCGCAGAGCCTGAAGACCGCCTTCCACCAGGACCTGCTGGAGCAGGACTGCATGGCCTGCCACAGCGACCACCAGGGCCCCAAGCTCACGCAGCGCAGCCGCAAGCCGTTTTCACATGCGCTGCTGCGCCCGGCCGTGCAGGAACAATGCGCCAGCTGCCACCGTCCGCCCACCGACAACCTGCACCGCCAGATGACAGCGGGTGCGGCCGGCAGCTGCCAGACCTGCCACAGCCAGACGGCCTGGAAACCCGCCACCTTCGAGCACGACAAACTCTTCGTGCTGGACCGGGACCACAACACCGAGTGCGCCACCTGCCACGTGGCCAACGACTACAGCCGCTACACCTGCTACGGCTGCCACGAACACACACCCGCCAACATCCGCGCCGAACACCAGGAAGAGGGCATCCGCAACTTCGACAACTGCGTGGAGTGCCACCGCGACCCGGGCGTGGAGCCGCAGGAGCAGGGCGGTGGCGAAGGACGGAACAGACGCGAAAGGGATTGAGGGCTTGATCCCGAGGGGACGCATGGCGTAGACTGTACGTTCATACAGTAGTCTTCTCGGAGCCGCCATGCGACACGCCCTGCGCCAACATTACCACCCCAAGGTCAGCCGGGTGCCCGATTGGCTGTGGCGTGTGTGGTCCTGGTTCTGAAACCGGCACCTGAGAGACCAGCCCCAGAGATTGCCATGAACGCGCCCCTGTACCCCGAGGTCCTGCTGCGGCCCGCCGGCCCGCAGACCGATTTGCCACTGGCCAGTGCCGGTGTCTTGCGCTACCTCTGGCAGGCACGTTATGGCGACATCCTGATCGAGGTGGTGCACGGCGAGGTGCGGGTCAACGGTTCCGCAGTTGAGCCGGTGGCGGAACGCCCGCCCGGCGACTGACCGGCGACTGACCGGCGGGCGTTATATTGCCCCGATGCTCTCTGAAACTGCGGCGCGCATTGCCGCCGCTTTGTTTTTCGCCGTCGCCTTGCCGGCCGCCCAGGCCGCCGAAGCCACGGTGGCCGTGGCCGCCAACTTTGCCGGGCCGATGGCCCGCATCGCCGCCGAATTCACGGCCACGACCGGCCACACGCTGAAGCTGTCGTCCGGCGCCACGGGCAAGTTCTACACGCAGATCGTTCAGGGTGCCCCGTTCGACGTGCTGCTGTCGGCCGACGATGAAACCCCGCGCCGCCTGGTGAACGAAGACCATGCCGTGGCCGGCACGGCTTTCACCTACGCCATCGGCCAGCTGGTGCTGTGGAGCGCCACGCCGGGCCTGGTGGATGAACAAGGCGCCGTGCTGGGCGCGGCGACCTGGCGCCACCTGGCCATCGCCAACCCCAAGGTGGCGCCCTATGGCGCGGCGGCGATGCAGGTGTTGCAGGCCCGTGGCCTGGCCGACACGCTGGCACCCCGACTCGTCACCGGCGAGAGCATCGCGCAGGCCTACCAGTTCGTGGCCACCGGCAATGCCGAACTCGGTTTTGTCGCGCTGTCGCAGGTGGCCGTGCCTGGCCAGCCGGCCAAGGGGTCGATGTGGCGTGTGCCGAGCGCGCTGTACGGCGAGATCCGTCAGGATGCCGTGCTGCTGAAACCCGGCGCGCAGAACCCGGCCGCCGCGGCGCTGCTGGCCTACCTGAAAACCGCGCCGGCACGGGCCTTGATCGAGGCCCACGGTTACCGATGAACGCGGCCGACTGGGCCACCATCCGGCTGACGGCCGAACTGGCGGCCACCACCACCGTGCTGCTGCTGATGCTGGGCACGCCGCTGGCCTGGTGGCTGGCGCGCAGCCGTTCGCCATTCAAGCCGGTCTGGGCCAGCCTGGTGGCGATGCCGCTGGTGCTGCCGCCCACGGTGATCGGTTTTTACCTGCTGCTGCTGATGGGGCCGCAGGGGCCGGTGGGCCAGTTCACCGACGCGCTGGGCTGGGGCCGGCTGCCGTTCACCTTCGCCGGGCTGGTGGTGGCCTCGGTGCTGTATTCCGCCCCATTTGTGGTGCAGCCGCTGCAGCAGGCCTTCGAGGCCATCCCGGAGCGCACGCTGGAGGCCGCGGCCACGCTGCGCGCCGGTCCGTTGGACCGCTTCTTCAGCGTCGCCCTGCCTCTGGCGCGGCCTGGTGTTGTCACCGCCGCGGTGCTGGGTTTTGCGCACACGGTGGGTGAGTTCGGCGTGATCCTGATGATCGGCGGCAACATCCCGGGCGAGACCCGCGTGCTCTCGGTGGCCATCTACGACCATGTGGAAGCCACCGAGTTTGCCGATGCCCACCGCCTGGCCGCGGGCCTGGTGGTGTTCTCGATGCTGGTGCTGGTGACGCTGTACATCGTCAACCGCCCGAAGCCGGAAGAAGGCGCCCGGTGATTGAAGCCCGCCTGCAGCTGCAGCGCCGGGACTTCACGCTGGATGTGGACCTGCAACTGCCCGGCCACGGCGTCACGGCGCTGTTCGGTCCCTCGGGCTGCGGCAAGACCACGTTGCTGCGGCTGCTGGCCGGGCTGGAACGTGCGCAGGGCAGGGTGGCCGTGGGCGACGAGTGCTGGCAGGACGGCACACACTTCGTGCCGCCGCACCGGCGGCCGCTGGGTTATGTGATCCAGGAGGCGGCGCTGTTCCCGCACCTGGACGTGCAGGCCAACCTGGCCTACGGCGCCCGCCGCAGCGCCACGCCGCTGGCGCTGGCGCCGGTGATCGAGCTGCTGGGCATCGGCCACCTGATGGCGCGGCGTGTCACCACCTTGTCCGGCGGCGAGCGGCAGCGTGTGGCCATCGCCCGCGCGCTGGCCACCGGCCCGCGGCTGCTGCTGATGGACGAGCCGCTGGCCGCGCTGGACGCCGCACGCAAGGCCGAGATCCTGCCGTACCTGGAGCGCCTGCAGCGCGAGCTGTCGCTGCCCATCGTCTATGTCACGCACGCGATGGACGAGGTGACGCGGCTCGCCGACCACCTGGTGCTGCTGGACGCTGGCCGTGTGTTGGCCGCGGGTCCGCTGGCCGAACTGCTGACCCGCAGTGACCTGCCGCTGCAGCGCGCGGACGATGCCGGCGCCGTGATCGCGGCCGAGGTGGCCGAGCTCGACACCGCCTACGGGCTGGCCCGTGTTGCTTTCGACGGTGGCAGCTTGTGGGTGGGCGCCAGCGTGGCGGCGGTCGGCCAGCGTGTGCGTGCCCGGGTGCTGGCACGCGACGTGAGTGTCAGCCGCCAGCGGCCGTTGGAGAGCAGCATCCTCAATGTGCTGCCGGCGGTGCTGGGGTCGTTGCAGGTCGAACGCGCGACCGTGCTGCTGCAACTGCAAATCGGGCCCACAACAATGCTGGCCCGCATCACGCGCCGCAGCTGCGAGGCGCTGGCGCTGCAGCCCGGCGACGCGCTGTTTGCGCAGGTCAAGGGCGTGGCCCTGATGAGTGCCCGCGGGGATGCCACGCCGGCCTGAGCCCGCTCAATCCGCTGCGGTCAGCTGCGACACCACCTTGCGCGCCAGCGGCGCGACGACCAGCACCACCTGGAGCGCCACCAGCCAAGCCGTGAGCCAGGCGCTGGTCCACATGCCGCCGAAGTGCGGGCCCAGGCCAACGGCGCGGAAGGTCGAGATGCCCGACACCAGCAACGACATCAGCCCCGAGAGCAGCAAGCCGAAGAGCATGGGGCCGCTTCTTTTGGGGATCATGGAGAACTTCGGTGGATGCAGAGACAGTGTTTCGTGCAACGGCCTGGCCCGGGCTCAGTGACTCCGGGCAAACCGTGCCGGCGGCTGACCCACATGGCGACTGAATGCCGTGCTGAACGTGCTCGCGGAACTGTAGCCAATGCGCTCAGCGACCTCGGCCAGACTCAGGCTGCTGCTGCGCAGCAGGTCCTTGGCCAGAGCCATCCGCCAGACCTGAAGATAGGCCATCGGAGGAACGCCCACCGCGCGGCTGAACCGCGCGAAAAATGCCGAGCGAGACAGGGCCGACGCCTTCCCCAACTGCTCCACCGTCCATGCGCGTGCAGGGTCTTCATGCATCCGGCGTATCGCCGCCGACAGCCGGTTGTCCGCAAGACCGCGCAGCAGTCCGGGTGAGGCCGTCGCGCCCGTCGTGGAACGAAGCGCTTCGATGAGGAGCACCTCGGCCAGGCGCGACAACACGAGGTCGCGCCCCGAGCGCTGTTCACGCGACTCCTCTCCGACCAGCTGCACCATGACCGTCAGCCGCCGCTCCTTTCGAACATGCACCAGCTGCGGCAGCAAAGACACGATCAGCGCGGCGTCCGGCGAGCCAAAAGCGAAGTAGCCGCCCAGCAGACGCACGTCGGGCGGACCGCTCTGGGTGCCGTGGCGCAACTCTTCCGTCAGCGAGGCGGAGACCGACCGGTCCCTCTTCTTCGGCTCTGCCGGCTCGAACCCCGACATCGTGAAACCGGGTGTCGCCGGCATCAGGACGAAGTCGCCCGCTTGCAGCGTCAGCGGCGCGTGCCCATCGACCATCAGGCGGCACGAGCCCTCCAGCACCGCGCAAAAGCTGGGAAGGCCGAACCGTTCGTAGCGAACCGCCCAGCGGCCTGCGCCGCTGATGCCCTTGGAAAACACCGCACCCGGTTGAAGCAGGGCGATGACTTCGGAGAGTGGATCCGCCATGACAGGACTCCTGCAAACGAAGAGTAGACTGAGGATTGTAGAAAGTCCTGAAGATGCGGCCTATCGTGACGACACTTCAACCTCACCAAGGACCGCTGTGAAAACCGTTCTGATCACCGGCTGCTCGTCCGGCTATGGCCTGGCAACCGCCCGCTACTTCCTCGAACACGGCTGGCAGGTCATCGCCACCATGCGCACACCGAGCGAGGACCTGCTGCCACCCTCGGACCGCCTGCGCGTGCTGGCGCTCGACATCACGGATCCCCAGAGCATCGCGGCGGTGCTCGATGTCGCCGGCCCCTTCGACGTCCTGGTCAACAACGCGGGCATCGGGTTGATGGGCGCTTTCGAGGCCACACCGATGGCGACGATGCGCGAGGTCTTCGATACCAACACCTTCGGCGCCATGGCGATGACGCAGGCCGTCATCCCGGGTTTCCGCGGCCGCAGGGCAGGGACAGTGGTGAACGTCACCTCGAGCGCAACGCTGGCGCCGTTCCCGCTGGTGGCCGTCTACACGGCCAGCAAGACCGCGGTCGAAGGTTTCACCGCGTCGCTGGCCCTGGAACTGCAGGCGTTCAACGTGCAGGTCAAGCTGGTCCAACCCGGGTATGGCCCGAGCACAAACTTTGCAGCGAACGGGGGCTCCCGCATGGAAGGCCTGCTGCCCGAACCCTATGCGGCCTACGCGCAGCGTGTCTTTGCCGGGTATGCGCAGCTTTCGGCGGTGACCCGCCCGGTCGACGTGGCGGAGGCTGTCTGGCGGGCCGTGCACGATGGGTCTGACCGGCTTCGTTTTCCGGCCGGGCCTGACGCAGTGGCCTTGGCCTCGGCCGCCTGACGCGACGACCTCACGGGCCGGTTCCATGATGCCGGCCGTCGAGACGCCCGTCGGCAGGGTGGGCTGGCAACGTGGGCGACGTGCGTTCCAGCGCCTCCAGTATTTAACATAATATAGATTAGCGAGTGTCAACGAGAGGCTGCCAACCATCGGCCACCCATGCTGCCACCCCCACCGCACGCCCCTCAGGCCGTGCCGAACTTGGTCTCGAACGAGATGCCCATCGCTTGCAGCAAGGGTGTGGGCAGTTCGCCACCCGCGCAGACGATGACCGCGTCGTTGGGCACTTCGGTCTGTCCGTCCGGTCCGTTCACCTGGACCGAGCGTTCATCGATCCCCAGCACCTGGCTGCCCAGACGCACAGTGATGCGCCCGTCGTCGCGCAGCCGGTCCAGTTCGGCTCGGTTGCGGGGCTTCACACGGGCGAAGGCCTGGCTGCGGTAAGACAGGTCCACGCGCGTCCCCGGCTGCCCGGCCAGGGCCACGGCCGCTTCGATGGCGCTGTCGCCACCGCCCACCACCAGCACCGCCTGGCCGCGGTACTGCTCTGGGTCGACCAGGCGGTAGACCACCTTGGCCAAGGCTTCGCCGGGCACACCCAGCTTGCGTGGTGTGCCGCGGCGGCCCAGGGCCAGCAGCACACTGCGTGTGCGGTAGCTGCCACGGCTGGTGTGCACCACGAAGCCGTCGCCCGCCGGTGCTACGCCCACCATCTGCTCGTGGAACTGGATGGGCAGCCCGGTCTTGCGCACGATGCCGTCCCAGAACGCCAGCAGCTGTTCCTTGGCGACCTCGCCAAACCGCACCTGGCCCACCAGGGCCAGCTTGACCGGCGCTGTCATCGCGATCTTCTGGCGCGGGTAGTGGTAGACCGCACCACCCAAGGACTCCTCTTGTTCGATCAGCCGGAAGGCCAGCCTGTGCTCCAGCGCCGACAGCCCGGCCGACAGCCCGGCCGGCCCGCAGCCGACGATCACCACGTCCAGGTCGTGGGCACCACGTGGCCGGCGGCGGATGGCGTCCATCGCCTGCCGGCCCTGCTCGGCCGCCTTGCGGATCAGGCCCATGCCGCCCAGCTCACCGGCGATGAAGAGGCCGGGGATGTTGGTCTCGAACTGCGGGCTCACCTGCGGAATGTCCACACCGCGCCGCTCGGTGCCGAAAACCAGCCGGATCGCATCCACCGGGCAGGCCGCCAGGCAGGCGCCATGGCCGATGCAGGCCGCGCCATTGACCAGCACCGCCTTGCCGGCCACCACGCCCAGCGCCTGCTCCGGGCAGGCCTGCGCGCAGGAGCCCGAGCCGATGCAGCGCAGCGGGTCCACCACCGGGTGCAGCGACACCGGCTCGGCCAGGCCCGCGGCCTGGGCGTCGGTGAGTGCGGCCACATGGCGCCGCTGGCGCGCGTGTTTGCGGCCCAAGTAGACGGCCGCCGCCAGGGCCAGCACCAGGCCATAGAGCCAGAGAAAGTTCACGGCTGTACGACGCCCGCGATCTGGATGCGCAGATCGGTGCGGCCCAGGTCCACCACGGCCGTCTCGCCGACCAGGTCGCCGGCCTGGGGCAGTGCCTGCCCGCTTTTGCTGATGCGCGCGCCCACCACCACTTGGCGCTGGCTTGAGAGTTTCAGCGCCGGTGACATGGCCAGGCTGTCGTCGAGCCGGAACTGCAGCGGCAGGTCGCGTACCTGCTTGCGCAACACGGCCAGCGGCATGCGCGGGCCCTGGGCGGCGCGCGCAAAGATGAAGACGGTGTCGTCCGGGCTGGCGCGGCCGGCCAGGTCTGCCGCCAGCGTCACCGAACCGCCCACCTGGGCCGTGCCCGCCGCCGCCGCAGCTTGGCCACCTGCCAACTGCCGTGCTTCCATCAGCCCGTCGGCCACCTGCCGCACCAGGGCATGGTCCGGCGGCCCGGCCTGCTGCAGCCGCTCCCAGAAGCCGATGGCGGCCGGGTAGTCGCGGCGGTCAAAGGCGGCTGTGCCGGCCAGTGACAAGGCCTTGAGCTGCTTCGGGTCGATCACCAGCGCCCGCTGCACCAACTGCAACGGCTCACCCTCGATGCGGCGGCCGTTGCTGACCGCCAGCGCGTCGGCCATGTCGGCCAGCAGCACCGCGTCATCCGGACGCGCCGCCAGGGCCCGACGGAACGCCGGCAGGGCCTGGGTGTGCTCGCCGAGCACGGCGTAGGAGCGTGCCAGCATGACCCAGCCGTCGGCATCGTCCGGGTTCTGCGCCAGCCGGGTGGCCAGGGTGTCCACCATCGCACGCATGTCGCCGGGCGCCATCGGGTGCGGTGCGGTCTCGGTGGGCAGGGCTGCCATGGCCGGCAGTGCGGCAGCGGTGCTGTCCGGGCTGCCGACCCACGCGTACCCGGCGCCCACGAAGGCGAGCACGCCCACCACCAGGCCCCCTGCCAGGCTGGCCTTCAACGGCCAAGGGCCGCGGGTCGCGCGGACCGTTGCGGGTGGGGTCTGCTGAAGCACCTGGTCCACCAACTGCCGCTCGACCCGGGCCCGGGCCAGCGCGTAGGCTTCGGCATCCAGCGTGCCGCTGTCGCGCAGCGCATCGAGCTGGCGGATCTGTTCACGCAGCGGGTTCAGGTCGTGGTTCATGTCGATGGTGGGTGGGTTCTTCAACAGCGGGCGCAACAGCAGCCAGAGCACGGCGCCGGACATCGCCAGCGCCAGCAGGACAAACGGTGTCATGCCGCCTCCTGTGCTTCGGGCTCGGCCTCGAACTGCGCATCCGGCAGACGGGCACGGCGGCGCAAGGTCAGCACCAGCGCTGTACTGCCACCCGCCACCAGCAGCGCCGGCGCGGCCCAGAGCAGCCAGGTGCTGGGTTGCAGCGGAGGGCGGTACAGCACAAAGTCGCCATAACGCCGGGTCATGTACTGCCGCACCTCGTCGTCGCTGGCGCCGCTGCGCAGCAGGCCCAGCACTTCGCGCCGCAGGTCCACCGCCAGGCCGGCGTTCGAATCGGCGATGGTCTGGTTCTGGCACACCAGGCAGCGCAACTCGGCGGTGATGGCGCGCATGCGGGCCTCCAGTTCGGGCGGCGGCAGGTCCTGCGCGGCGGCGGCCAGGGTCAGCACAGCCAGGGCGCCGATCACGGTGAGCCGCCTCATGCCGTGGCCTCTGCCACTGCGGTGCCCTGCCCTGCAAGCACCCGCGCGCCGCGGTAGCGCCTGTCGCTGATGGCCAGCGCGCCGCCCAACGCCATCAGGCCGCAGCCGCCCCAGATCCAGTCGACAAAGGGTTTGACGTACAGGCGCAGCGTCCAGACGTCCGGCCCCACCTCTTCACCGAGCGAGACGTAGAGGTCACGCGTCAGGCCGGGCTGGATCGCGGCCTCGGTCATCGGGTTGCGTTGCACGCGGTACACGCGCTTCTGGGGCCGCATCACGGCCACCAGCCTGTCACCCCTGTGCACCTCCACCGTGGCTTCCAGGCCTTCGTAGTTGGGCCCGATCACGTCGCGCACACCCAGGAAGCGGAAGCTGTAGCCGGCCAGGTCCAGCGATTGCCCGGTGGCAAAACGCTGGTCCTGCTCGACCTCGTAGCTGCGCACCATCGTGACGCCAAAGGCAAAGGCCGCCACGCCCAGGTGGGCCGCCATCATGCCCAGCGTGGCCCGCGGCAGCTGGCGCAGACCGGCGCTGCGCTGCCAGCGCAGCAGGTCCACGCCGACCATGCCCACGATCCACAGGGCCACGAACAAACCCAGCACGGGCATGGGCCGGATGCCACCACCAGCCCCGCCGGCCAGGGCAGCGATGGCCAGCGCAGCCGCCAGCGCGCCGGCGCCCACCGCCACCGCCGGGCGGCACAGCGCGCGCAGATCGGTCTGGCGCCAGCGGGTCAGTGGCCCGATGCCTGTCATCAGCAGCAGGGCCACCATCAGCGGCACGAAGACAGCCTCGAAATACGGCGCACCCACCGACAGCTTGCCCAGGCCCAGTGCGTCCAGCAGCAAGGGGTACAGCGTGCCCAGCAGCACGGTGCCGCAGGCCGCTGCCAGCAAGACGTTGTTGACCAGCAGGGCCGACTCCCGCGAGACCCCGCCAAAGCGTGTGCCCAGGCCGATGCGGGGCGCCCGCCAGGCATACAAGGCCAGTGCGCTGCCCGTCACCACCACCAGAAAACCCAGGATGAACAGGCCGCGCTTCGGGTCGGTGGCAAAGGCGTGCACCGACGACAGCACGCCGGAGCGCACGAGGAAGGTGCCCATCAGGCTGAGCGAAAACGCCAGGATGGCCAGCAGCACCGTCCACATCTTGAAGCCGCCGCGTTTTTCCGTCACGGCCAGGGAGTGGATCAGCGCCGTGCCCGCCAGCCAGGGCATGAAGGACGCGTTTTCCACCGGGTCCCAGAACCACCAGCCGCCCCAGCCCAGCTCGTAGTAGGCCCAGGCGCTGCCCAGGGCGATGCCGATGGTCAGGCAGCACCAGGCGGCCGTGGTCCAGGGCCGGGCCCAGCGGGCCCAGCGGGCATCCAGATCCCCGCCGATCAGCGCCGCGATGGCAAATGCAAACGCGACGGAAAAGCCCACGTAGCCCATGTAGAGCATGGGCGGGTGGAACACCATGCCCGGGTCCTGCAGCAGCGGGTTCAGGTCACGGCCGTCCGGTGGGGCGGGCAGCAGGCGGTCGAAGGGGTTCGAGGTGGTCAGCATGAACAGCAGGAAACCCACGCTGATCAGCCCCATCACGGCCAGGATGCGCGCCACCATCGGCCGCGGCAGGTGGCTGCTGAAGGCCGCCACGGCCAAGGTCCAGCCCGCCAGCATGGCCACCCACAGCAGCAGCGAACCTTCGTGACCGCCCCAGACGCCGGCCAGCCGGTAGGCCAGTGGCAAGGCGCTGTTCGAGTTGGCGGCCACGTACAGCACCGAAAAATCGTTGCCCACAAAGGCCTGTGCCAGCAGGCCCAGGGCCAGCAGCACCGCCAGCGCCTGCGCCGCAGCCGCGCTGTGGCCGATGGCCATGGCGGTGGCCTGGCCGCGCGCTGCGCCCCACAGCGGCACGCTGCTTTGCACCAGGGCCGAGGCCAGCGCCAGCAGCAGGGCGATCTGCCCGAGTTCAGGAATCATCGTGCGGGCCCGGTCAGAACTCGAGCCGCGCCCCGAGCGAGTAACTCGCGCGGTTGGACGATTCGCGGGTGGTCACCGAGGCGCTGCCGCCGGTGGGGTCAGGCGTCAGGCGGCGCGCGCTGCCGATCTCGTAGGTCAGCGTCGATTCCAGCGCCAGGCGTTTCCAGCCGCGGTAGGTCACGCGCAGGCCGGGGGTCCAGCGTTCGCTGGTGCTGCCCTCGGGTGTGCGGTCGCTGTAGAACTGCAGCGACGGTTCGATCTGCCAGGTCTGCCAGAGGTAGCTGGAGTTGTTGTATGACACCACCAAGCCGTCCAGGCCCGGGCTGCGGATCACGGTGAGCGAGCCCACATGGGTGTCACGCTCGGACAGCAGGTTCAGGCCGATCAGCTGCGCGCTGGCGCTGACGATGTTGCCGGTGGCCGGCCGGCCGGTCTCGAAACCCGGCACGTCGGGCACGGGCGGGATGGCGCCGGTGTTGGTCAGCTGCAGGCTGGCGCCGGTGGTCCAGTGCGGATTGATCGGCCGCGTGACGCCGATCTGCGCCTGCGTCACCATCGGCGTGATGCGCTGGATCTGCTCGCGCAGCGCCGCCACCGTGGTGTTGGCCAGGCGCTCGTCCATGCGCTTGAAGACCATGCCCGGGCGGGTGGGGTCCTCGAAAGTGAGTGCGTTGCCCAGCGACAAGGTGCTCAGCGTGCGCCGGTCCAGCAGCACGGTGTAGACGGTGTTGTCGGCCGTCACGTGGGTGCCCTGCACGCTGGCCACGTTCAGGCCGCTGAAGGCGATGTCGTAGTCCAGCTGGGTGAAGACGGACGTGCCGGCGTTGAACCAGCGCAGGTCCAGGCCGATGGCGCGGCGGTCGAGCTCACCGTCGATGCGCTGGTCGATGGCAAAGACACCGGCACCCAGCTGGCCGATCAGGCGCTCGGCGTCGGCACGCACGCCATAGAAGTAGCGGCGGGTGTCGAACAGCTTCTCGGCCGGCATGCCTGCGGCAGCGCCAAGCTTGATGTTCTTGGCGGCCATCCAATGCCCCTGCACCCCGTCGAACCGGCCCATCACGCCACCGCCGGTGGGTGATTGGCGCCCCAGCCGTGCACCCCAGCCATCATTCAGTGCCCGGTGGTCGAAGTACAGCGACGAGAGCCTGTTCTTGTTGCGCTCCGGGCGGTCCAGGTCGGTGGTGTAGGCGTCGCGGAAGACAAAGCGCTGGTCCAGATCGGCACTGCGCCGGCGCCAGTTGACGTCCACGTCGTTGAAGACCTGGCTCGTGCGGTCGTCGTTGAACTGCGGCTCGCCGATCACCGGCGGCAGGCCGGCGATGGGGGAGTCCTGGAACTCCTGGCTGCGCAGCTTGCCGTTGCCACCGTACCAGGTCATCGAGGTCGATGCGGTGAGTGTCACCTCCTCCGGCCGCACAGCGGGATCCGCTGCGGGCACCGCCGGCGGTGTCGCGGCAGGCAGACCCGCCAGGCGCTGGCGCACACGTTCACTGCCCTCCCCTTGTGGGTACAGCTTCAGGTAGGCCTCGTTTTCGGCACGCGCGCGCTCGGGCTGACCCAGCGCGGCCCAGGCCAGGCCGGCCAGTTCCTGGGCCTCGCGGGATTGGTCGTTGGGCGGCAGGTCCAGCAGCGCGTTCAGTGATTCGAGCGCCCGGCCGGCGTCGCCTGCAGCCAGCTGTGTGCGGGCCGTTGCCAGCAGGCCGGCCGCTGTCGTATCCGCGCGCGCAGGGTCGGGGGTGTCCGCCAGGCCGGCGCCGCGGCCCTGCAGCACGATCTCCAGGCGGCGGCCGTCGCTGCCCATGCGCGCGGTCACACCCCCCGCGGTGCCCAGACGCAGCACCAGCCGGCGGTCCCGGTCGCCCTGCCCCGGCTCGTCGGTCAGACGCACGCGGTCCAGGCCGCGCACATGGTCCAGGGCCAGCAGCTGGCTGCCCAGGCCGACCTCCCGGTTGTTCATGGCCACCAGCTGGTAGTCCACGATCACGGTGTCACCGGCGGCGGTGGCGATCAGGCGCTGGAACTGCACCTCGGTCGTGAACTGCAGTTCCAGCACGGCGTCGGCGCCGACACGCCGCACCTGCACCTGGTCGACGATGAAGGCCGCTTGCGCGGGTGTGCTCAGAACGCAGGCCCAGACGGCGGCGGCGCAAGAAAGAGGGGCAAGGCGGAATGGGTGCATGGTGCGGTGGTGGGTGTCAGTCCCACTTCGTGTAGGCGGCGCCCTTGTTGCCCAGCGGGCGGTGGCAGCCGGATTGCGAGCAGTCGGTGACGCCCGTGGTCTTTTCGTGGGTGAGCGACTTCTTCTCCATGTCGCCCAGCCAGGCGGTGGATTTGTCGTGGCAGGCCTTGCACCAGCCGGCGCCGTTGCCCTGGCTGTTGTTGTGGTTCATGCGCATCGAGCCCCAGCTGGTGGTGGTGGTGTGACAGGCGTTGCAGTCCATCGCGGCGCCGGCCAGCAACTGCACTTCCGGGATGTGGTTGGCCGGCTTGGCCGTGGCCCCGGCGCCGGTGAAGTTGCCGCCATGGCAGGACTTGCAGGTGGCGGCCGCCACCACCGTGTGGTTCATCGCCATCGACGCCGTCCACGAGGTTTGAGAGCGGTGGCACGAGTCGCAACGCGCCGCACCCGGGGGCACCGGGATGTGGTTGGCCGGTTTGCCGGTGGCGGTGGTGCCGTTGTGGCAGGTGTCGCAGGTGCCGGTGCCCACGGCGTTGGCCGGTGAATGCGCAAAGTTCACCACCGACCAGCTGGTGGTGGACTTGTGGCAGCTTTCGCAGTTGCCGGTGACGCCCGCGTGTGTGGGATTGGCCGGTTTGCCGGTGGCGCCACCGTAGGCACCGCTGTGGCAGGTCGAACAGCTGGTGCTGATGCTGAAGTTGGCGTGCAGGCGGCCGTTGGCCCAGGTGCTGGTGCTGCCCTTGTGGCAGCCGTCACAGTTGGCTGCGGCCGTCACCGGCACGGCGGCGTAGGGGATGTGGTTGGCGGGTTTGCCGTCGGCCGGCGGGTAGCCGCCGTTGTGGCAGCTGGCGCACTGGGCGGTCACCGGCGCCTGGGTGTGGTTCCATTTCGTCGGCGTCCAGCCGGTGGTGCCGTGGCAGCTGAAGCAGGTGGCCGCACCCGTGGGGATGTGGGTGCCGGGTTTGCCGGTGGCGGTGCTGCCGTTGTGGCAGCTGGCGCAGTTGGTGGAGGCGTTGAAGCCGCTGTGGTCGACCCTGGCCGAGGCCCAGCTGCTGGTGGACTTGTGGCAGCTCTCGCAGTTGCCGGTGACGCCGGCGTGCAGCGGGTCGTTGGGTTTGCCGGTGGCGTCCGGGAAGGCACCGCTGTGACAGGTCGAACAGCTGGTGCTGATGCTGAAGTTGGCGTGCAGGCGGCCGTTGGCCCAGGTGCTGGTGCTGCCCTTGTGGCAGCCGTCACAGTTGGCTGCGGCCGTCACCGGCACGGCGGCGTAGGGGATGTGGTTGGCGGGTTTGCCGTCGGCCGGCGGGTAGCCGCCGTTGTGGCAGCTGGCGCACTGGGCGGTCACCGGCGCCTGGGTGTGGTTCCATTTCGTCGGCGTCCAGCCGGTGGTGCCGTGGCAGCTGAAGCAGGTGGCCGCACCCGTGGGGATGTGGGTGCCGGGTTTGCCGGTGGCGGTGCTGCCGTTGTGGCAGCTGGCGCAGTTGGTGGAGGCGTTGAAGCCGCTGTGGTCGACCCTGGCCGAGGCCCAGCTGCTGGTGGACTTGTGGCAGCTCTCGCAGTTGCCGGTGACGCCGGCGTGCAGCGGGTTGTTGGGTTTGCCGGTGGCGTCCGGATAGGCGCCGCTGTGGCAGGTCGAACACGACGCGCTGATGCTGAAGTTGGGGTGCACACGGGCACCCGTCCAGCTGCGGGTACCACCCTTGTGGCAGCTGTCGCAACTGGCCGTGGCCATGGCCGGCACGGCCGTGGTGGGCACATGGCTGGCGGGTTTGCCGCTGGCGCGGCTGCCGTTGTGGCAGGTCTGGCAGGTGCCCGGCACCACACCGGCGTGGTCAAAGGCCTTGGCCGGCAACCAGGCGCTGCTGCGGTGGCAGCTGTCGCAGCTGGCCGTGGTGGGCACGTGGCTGGCCGTTTTGCCCGGCGCGATGGCCCCGTTGTGGCAGGTGGTGCAAGAGCCGGGTGTCACGCCGATGTGGCGGAAGCGCGCGCCGGCAAAGGTCGCGGTGTTGTGGCAGCTGTCGCAGGCCTGGCGGGTGGGCAGGTGGTTGGCCGGCATCACGGTGTTGCCTGTGGACAAGCGCCGGCCCGTGGAGTGGCAGGCCACACAGTCGCGTGGTGTGCCCTTGAGCACGCCGCCCTGGTGGCACGACTCGCAGCGCGTCTTGGCGTGGGCGTCCTGCAGCGCGAAGCCGGTGCTCAGGTGGTCGAACGCCGGTGTTGCGGGCTGTGCCTGCACCAGGCCCATGGCGCCGAGCAGCAGGCCCAGCAGGATCGACAGCAGCCACCACCCACGCCCTTTGCGTCGCATCACGACCCCCCCTTTTGGCCGCCCGCGGCACGCTGGCGCACCTGGCGCCAACTGCTGCTGACATGGCATTGCTCGCAGCGCGCACCGAAGGCGCCGTCGTGTTGGTCGTCCCGCTGGTGGCAGGCGATGCAGGTGTCGCCCACCGCGGCGATGGCCTGGCCGGCAGGTGCCGGTCGGCTGTGGCAGGCCACGCAGGCCAGCGGTTGGTGGGCGCCGTCCAGCGCGAAGCGGGTGCGCCGGCCGTGGTCGAAGGTCCACAGGCGCCAGTCGCGGGTGTTGTGGCAGCTCTCGCAGGCGGTGCCCAGGCTGGCCTTGTGGCGGTCGTCACTGCGGTGGCAGCCAATGCAATCGCGTGGTGCGTCGCGGTAGCGCGGTGTGGCGTGGCAGCTCTTGCAGGTGGTCGTCAGGTGCCGGCCGGTGAGCGCAAACCGCGCCTTGGCGTGGTCGAAGCGGGTGTCCTGCCACCGGGTTTCGCCATGGCAGCTGTCGCACTGCGTGCCCAGCTGGCCTTGGTGTTTGTCGTCGGGGCGGTGGCAGGCCACGCAGGTGGACGGTGTTTCGCGGTAACGCTGGTCGCGGTGGCAGTCGTTGCAGGCCACCTGCTGGTGGGCCCCGCGCAGTGCAAAGCGGGCCTTGGCGTGGTCAAACCGTTTGACGTCCTTCCAGCCTTGTTCGACGTGGCAGGACTCGCAGGTGTTGCCCAGCGTGGGCTGGTGTTTGTCGTCTTTCTGGTGGCAGGCCACACAGCGCTGGTCCGCCACCTTGTACGTGGTCTTGTCGGTGTGACACGAGGCACAGGCCACCGGCTTGTGGCCGCCCCGCAGGGGGTAGCGGGTTTTGTCGTGGTCGAACTTGGCCACCTCGGTCCAACGTTGTTCGGTGTGGCAGGCGGCGCACTCGGTGCCGAGGCTGCCCTTGTGTTTGTCGTCGCCGCGGTGGCAGCCGACGCAGGTGGTGGGCGCCTTGTCCTTGTAGAGCGCACCCGTGTGGCAGGCCGTGCAGGCGGTGTCGCGGTGCGCGCCCCGCAGGCTGAAACGTGTGTCGCGGTCGTGGCGGAAGGTGCTTGGCTTCCAGGCCTGGGTGGCATGGCAGCTGTCGCACTGGTCGCCAAAACGGCCCTTGTGGCCCTTGGCACCGTCGTCATCGGCCTTGTGACAGGCCACGCAGGCTTCTGGCGCGTCCTGGTAGACCGCGCTGCGGTGGCAGTCGCTGCAGGCGGCGTCGATGTGTTTGCCGGTGAGCGGGAAACGTGTCTTGCTGTGGTCGATGCGGGTTTTTTTCCAGTCCGCTTCGGTGTGGCAGTCGGCACAGCCGGCACCCAGGCTGCCCTTGTGCACATCGTCCGCGCGGTGGCAGGCATTGCAGGTTTGCGGTGCGTCGCGCCATTTCTTGCCTGCGCTGTGGCAGGCGTCGCAGGCGATGGCGCTGTGTTGGCCCAGCAGCGCATAGTCGGTCTGCTGGTGGTCGAAGCGCTTCTGATCCAGCACCACGATGTGGGCATCACGGCCCTTGTGGTCGGTGTGGCAGCTGCGGCAGGCCTGCGGCTTGATGCGCCCGTGCATGCCGGTGTGGCCGCGCACGTCGCGCGCGACGTCCTTATGGCAGTCCATGCAGCGCCCGTTCTGGGCCTCGCGGTCGAAGCGCACATGGCAGGCCGCGCAGTCGTCCTCCCACTTCTGGTGGCCGCTGATCACCGCGCCAGGCCGCAGCACCGATTCCAGCGATTGCGCCGCCGCCGGCACCGGCACCAGCACCGCGAGCCCCATGGCCCATCCCAGCAGCAGCCGACACAACAGGGTCCGCATCAGTAGGCATGCACGGCCACCACGTGCACGACGGCACTGACCACCAGCAGCACGACAAACGGCAGGTGAGCCACGTGCCAGAGCGCAAACACCCTGTCGTAGGCGGTGAACTGCGCCACCCGCACCACGGCCAGCAGGTACTGCCGGACGAGGTTTCGGCCGTGGCGTTCGCGTCGGGCCAACTCGGCCGTGTCCCAGGCCTCGGCCGCCGCGCGTTGTTGCAAAGCCGAGCGCAGCGCGCGCTGGCAACGCCACTGCACCAGCATCTGGCGCACCGGCAGCCACAGCACCTGCTGCAGCGTGGCGCGCCAGCGTGCATCGGGCCGCAGGGTCTGCTGCTCAAAGGCCACCAGCAGGGCCTCGGCCTGCGGCGCAAAGTGCAAACGGCTGCGGGCCTGGGCCTCGACGAAGCCGGCATGCTGCTGCAACTCGCGCAAGGTGGTGCGTTCACCCTGCAGCCCGCGGTGGACACGCACGTACAAAAAGCGCCCGACCACGCCGCTGAGCACCACCACGACCATGCTGGCCAGCGCCACGCCGGCATTGACGGAGCCGATGCGGAAGGTGGAGTGCAGCAGGATCAGCCACGGCCCCAGCAAGCCCAGGCCGATGTGCACCCAGAGCCAGACACGTGCCTGCCCCAGCCGGTGCAACACACGCAGGTGTTTGCGCAGCGGGTAGAGGAAGACCAGCAGCATCATCACGCCGCCAGCCACCGCCAGCCGGTAGCTCAGGTCATCGCCGGAGCGGAAGACACCCATGCGGCTGATGGCCCAGGCCGCCGCCACGGCCGCCAGCATGCCGGCGCTGACGGCCAGGTCCGACCAGATCGGCTGGCGGGGGGTACCGGTGGGCACCGGCGGGGTGGAGATCGAGGCGCTCATCGTTGAGCCTCGATTCT
Organism: Rubrivivax sp.; assembly: GCA_018780805.1. Classification (GTDB taxonomy): domain Bacteria; phylum Pseudomonadota; class Gammaproteobacteria; order Burkholderiales; family Burkholderiaceae_C; genus Rubrivivax. The sequence continues at coordinate 23,863 of JADMJD010000002.1, forward strand.
TCAAGGTTTGGGAAACTTTTCCCTTAATGTGCGTTCAGTTGCAAATCAAGGGCGGGGCACGGCACGCAGCACGTAACCCTGGCCACGCACCGTGGCCAGCTGCTCGTCGCCGATCTGGCGGCGCAGGTGGTGCACATGCACCTCCACCACGTTGCTGCCGCGCTCCCGGTTGCCGGGTGGCAGCTCCGCCTCCAGCTGTGCCCGCGACAGCACCTCGCCCGGGTGCCGCATCAACACGTGCAGCAGATCAAACTGCCGGGCCGACAGCTCCAGCAGGCTGCCGTGGCGCCGCACGACCCGGGCCACCGGGTCCAGCGCCAGCGGGCCCACGCAGAGCACGGCGCCAGCGGCGGAACAGGCCTGGCGCTGTGCGATCACCCGCAGGCGGACCAGGATCTCGTGGGCATCTTCAGCATGGCAGCAGAAATCGTCGGCGCCGGCCTGCAATGCACGCTGGGGGCTGCTGGAGCAGCCGGGGGGCACCAGGGCGAGCAAGGCCAGCGCCTGGCCCGGTGAGGCATGGTGCCTCAGGCTCTCCAGCGCCAGCAGGCCGCGCTCGGTCTGCTGGCGGAGGTCGATGACCACGGTCCGCGCATGGCCGGCACGCAAGGGGGCGGTGCTGCCAGCGGTCAATGTACCGGTCAACCCGGCGACCTGGAGCTGGCAACCCTGCAGCGCCAGGCTGGGGAGCAGGCCTTGCACCAGCAAGTTGTCGTCGCTGACCAGCAGGCCGGCCGTGCCATGTGCAGCGGGTGGGTCGGTGGGATCGGGAGGGTGCAGGGGCATGGGCGGACCGAGCCGCACATGCTGAGCCAGCCGCCTGAGGCTGACCTGAAGAACCTTCAGCACAGTGTGCAGAAGGGACCCGCCTGGCACGGCCGGCGGGCAACTGCCTCAGTCGTCCAGCGACTCCAGGGCGGCGTCGCGTGCCGCGGCACCGTCAGCCGCCGGCGGCGCGGGCCGGTCCAGCGGGTGACACAGCCGGCGGTTGAGGCGGCCGAGTTTTTCGGAGCCTTCCATGGCCGCGAGCACCACTTCGGGCTGCAACATCATCATGAAAGGGTTGTGGGCGAGCGTTTCTTGCTTCATGACCAACACTCCGACAAGGGGAAGAACCCCAATGTAGGAGGCGATCCGGCCCCATGGAAGTCGTCCGACCGCCAAAGCCCGTGTCAGCGGAATTCCGACACGAATATCCGGGCGCCTGCCCCGCCTTTCAGCGTGTTTGCAGGCGTTGCACCAGGGTGTCGCGGCCGGCACCGGCCGCAAAGTCGGCCGCGTTCAGGCCCCGTTCGTTGCGCAGCGCCAGGTCGGCGCCACGTTCCCGCAGCAGGTCGGCCGAGTCGATGGCGCCATAACGCGCGGCCATCATCAGCGGTGTGGTGCCGTTCGGCGACTTGGCATCGATGACCGCCCCACGTTCCAGCAGCAGGCGCACGAGCTTGGGCTCGCCGCCGCTGGCCGCGTAGTGCAGCGGCGTCCAGCCGTCGCGGTTGAGCTTGGCACCCCGGTCCAGCAGGCGTTGCGCCCACTCGAGGTTGCCCCGCAGGGCCGCCATCATCAGCGGTGTTTCGCCGCTGGCGTTGGCCAGGTCGACGTCGGTCCGCGGATCGTTCAGCAACTCGGCGGCGGCTTTGTAGGATTCGGCGCGCAAGGCCAGGAACAGCGGCACCTGGCCCTGGTCGTCGCGCAGGTTCGGGTCCACCGACTGTTGCAGCAGGGCTTTCACCTGGTGGCCGGTATCCAGCTCTACGGCTTTCAGTAGGTCTTCTCTGGGTCCGGCGAAAGACGATGAAACTGCAACTGCGACAGACAGATACGCCGCAAATCTCAAGTGATTTCTCATGCTTTTGGCTCCGCGGGAATGCCGAACAGTAGCTCAAAATTGCGGGTGGTCGCAGCGGCCACCTCTTCCACCGGCAGGCCTTTCAGCTTGGCGAGTTCGCCCGCCACATGCGCCACATACGCCGGCTGGTTGGTTTTGCCGCGGTAGGGCACAGGCGCCAGGTAGGGGCTGTCGGTTTCGATCAGGCAGCGCTCCAGGGGCACCTGGCGCGCCACGTCGCGCAGCGCCTGGGCGTTGCGGAAGGTCAGGATGCCGCTGAACGAGATGTAAAAGCCCATCGCCAGCGCCGCGTCGGCCACGGCCTGGGTTTCGGTGAAGCAGTGGAAGACCCCGCGCACCTGGCCAGCGCCCTCCTCGGCCAGCACGGTGATCGTGTCGTCGCTCGCGCTGCGGGTGTGGATGACCAGCGGCAGCCCGGTGGCCTTGGCGGCGCGGATGTGCACGCGGAAACGGTCGCGCTGCCAGGCCATGTCGGCCACGCTGCGGCCGTTCAGGCGGAAGTAGTCGAGCCCGGTTTCACCGATGGCCACCACCCGCGGGCGGGCCGCGCCGTCCAGCAGGTCCTGCAGCGTGGGCTCTTGCACGCCTTCGTTGTCGGGGTGCACACCGACGCTGCACCACAGGTTGTCGTGGCCCATCGCCAAGGCATGGACCTGCTCGAACTCCTCCAGCGTGGTGCAGATGGTCAGCGCGCGCCGCACGCCGGCGGCCTGCATAGCGGCCCGGATCTCGGGCATCCGGCCGGCGAAGTCGGCGAAGCTGAGGTGGCAGTGGGAATCGACGAAGGTCAAGGGGCGTCAGTCGGGGGACAAAAGTCAGAGCGTCTGCGTGGGTTTGGCCGACGAGATCGAGGTGCCGAGGATCTCTTCGATCTTCACCTTCAGCTGGCGGGTCTTTTCGTCGTTCGGGAACCGCACGCCCACCCCTTGCGTGCGGCCGCCGGAGGCGTTGGCCGGTGTCAGCCAGGCCACCTTGCCGGCCACCGGGTAACGCTGCGGGTCGTCGGGCAGGCTCAGCAGCAGGTAGATGTCGTCACCCAGCCGGTAGTCGCGCGTGGTGGGCACGAACAGCCCGCCGTCGGTGAGCATGGGCATGTAGGCGGCGTACAGCGCACCCTTCTCGCGGAACACGAGCTGGATCACGCTGGGGCGGCTGCCCGTGCTCGGCTGGGGGGTGCTCACAGGCTGCTCGCAGTCATGGCTTGAGTGTAGCCAAGGCCTGCCGGCCCCGCGTCACCAGCGCGTCCAGCAACAAGGCCTCGTTCCACGGGTGTTCGGCCTGGCGTGCGGCGCGGTTGAGTTCTGCGGCCCAGGCCAGCAGCGGGGCGAGGCCACCACGCGGCGCCGGCAGTGCGTCGCCAGGGAAGTACCGCGGAGCGGCGCCCGCGGCCACGGCCATCAGGTCGTGGCAAAGTTTCTGCAGCGCGTCCAGGCAGCGTGGCAACGGCCAGCCAGCCCAGGCCCCGGCGTGGCCCTGGGCCAGCGCGCGGGGCAACGCGGCCCAGGCCGCGGCATCCACCCCGGCCTGGTGCAATGCCAGCGCGTCCAGCGGCCGGCCACCACAGGCCGCCAGCAGGGCTGGTGCCTCGGCCACGCCCTGCCCCGCCAGCCAGTGGGCCGCCACGTCGGCCGGCGGCGCCGGCAGGCTGAGGCGTTGGCAACGGCTGCGCACGGTGGGCAGCAGGTGTTCGGGGTCGCTGCACGACAGCAGCAGGCGCGCACCCGCAGGTGGCTCTTCCAGCGTCTTCAGCAACGCGTTGGCGCCCACCGGGTTCAGCGCCTCGGCCGGGTGCAGCACCAGCACCTTGGCCCGGCCGCGCGAGGTGGTCTTGACGATCCAGTCGATGGCACCGCGCACCTCGTCGATGCGGATCTGTCGGCTGGGCTTGCGTTTGCCGCCTTCGTTGTCTTCCGCGGCCTCGGCCCAGCCGAGTTCGACGCGTTGCGCCTCGGGCAGCAGCAGTTTCAGGTCCGGGTGGGTGCGGGCCTGGAACAGGTGGCAGCTGACGCAGGTGCCGCAAGGTTTGGCCGGCTGCGTGGATTCACACAACCAGGCCTGGGCCAGCGTGAGCTGAAAGGCCAGCGCGCCCACGCCCGGTGCGGCCACCAGCAGCAGCGCGTGGCCGGGCTGGGCCAGCGCCTGCTGCAGTGGCGCGGCCAGCCAGGGCAGCGGCAGTTGGCCGTCGGGCCCTACCGCGCCGACCATGGGCCCTGGGCCATCAACGCGGCCTGCACCTGCGCCGCCACGTCGGCCGGGGCCTGGGCGGCGTCGATGCGCACAAAACGCTGCGGCTGGGCCGCGGCACGGGCCGCGTAGCCGGCGCGCACGCGGTCAAAAAACGCCAGGTCTTCGGCTTCGAAACGATCAGCCGCACGGGCAGCCGCGCGGCGCTGGGCGGCCACCGCCGGGGCGACGTCGAACCACAGCGTCAGATCGGGCTGGCGGCCCTGCTGCACCCAGGCCTCCAGCGTGGCCAGCACCGTGTGGTCGAATCCTCGGCCGCTGCCCTGGTAGGCAAAAGTCGCGTCGGTGAAGCGGTCACACAGCACCACCTCGCCGCGGGCCAGCGCGGGCTCGATCGCCTGCTGCAGGTGGTCGCGGCGGGCAGCGAACACCAGCAGCGATTCGGTCAGTGCGTCCATCGGCTGCTGCAAAACCAGGCTGCGCAAGGCCTCGGCCAGCGGCGTGCCACCGGGCTCGCGGGTCAGCAGCAACTGCCGGCCCTGCGCGCGCAGCCAGCTGGCGGTGCTGTGAATGTGGGTGCTCTTGCCGGCCCCGTCGATGCCCTCGAAGGTGATGAAACAACTCGCCGTCATCAGGGCTGCCCGCGCTGGTACTTGTTCACCGCCCGATTATGGTCGTCGAGGGTGGTGCTGAAGACGCTGCTGCCGTCGCCCCGCGCCACGAAGTACAGCGCCTTCGTCGGTGCCGGGTTCATCGCCGCCTGCAGCGCGGCCAGGCTGGGCATCGAGATCGGCGTTGGTGGCAGGCCGCCGCGCTGGTAGGTGTTGTAGGGGCCGTCGGTGAGCAGGTCACGTTTGCGCAGGTTGCCGTCGAAGGCCTCGCCCAGGCCGTAGATCACGGTCGGGTCGGTCTGCAGCGGCATGCCGATGCGCAGCCGGTTCACGAACACACCGGCCACCAGGCCCCGTTCGTCGGCGCGGCCGGTCTCTTTTTCGACGATGCTGGCCAGGATCAGCAGCTCGTCCGGGCTCTTCAGCGGGCTGTCGGGTGGACGCTGGGCCCAGACCCGCGCCCGCTGCCGCTGCATCGCCGCCAGCGCACGCTTGAGCACCGTGAGATCGCTCACCCCGCGGCTGTAGGCGTAGGTGTCCGGAAAGAAGCGTCCTTCGGCCCAGGCGCCCGGCTGGCCCAGGGCCGCCATCAGCGCAGCGTCGTCCAGGCCCGCGGTGGCAGGTTTCAGGTGCGGGGCGTTGGCCAGGGCGGCGCGCCACTGGCGCAGCGTGGTGCCTTCGGGCAGGCGCACGGTCTCCAGCGTCTCGCGGCCCTGCACCATCTTGTCCAGCAGGCCGCGGGGCGTGATACCGGGTTCGACCTCGTAGCTGCCGGCACGGATGCGCCGCGCATCGCCCGACCAGCGGAACCACTGGTACAGCCATGCCGGGTGGGTGTCGATACCAGCCGTCACCCAGGCCTCTGCCACGGCGCGTGGTGCCGTGCCGGGCTCGATGGACAGCTCCACCGCCGGGGCGCGCAGCGGCAGCGGCTGCTCCAGCCAGCGCCAGGCCCAGCCGGCGGTGCCGGCGGCCAACACCAACAGCAGGATCAACACGGTACCGAACGACCGCCGCAGTCTTCTTTTTGACATCGGGCGCGATGATAGGCGGGGCCCGGCTGCCGGCAGGGTGATGGCCGCATGCCGATAATCTCGTGATGACCTCCCACGATCTGCTCACTGGCCATGTCGCCCTCACCGACTGGGGCCTGATCCGCGCCCGCGGCGAAGACAGCCGCAGCTTCCTGCACGGCCAGCTGACGCAGGACATGCTGACGCTGGCACCGGGCGAGACCCGGCTGGCCGGTTACTGTTCGGCCAAGGGCCGGCTGCTGGCCAGCTTCGTGGTCTGGCTCGACGGTGACGACGTGCTGCTGGCCTGCAGCGCCGATCTGCTGCCGGCCACGCTGAAGCGGCTGTCGATGTTTGTGCTGCGCGCCAAGTGCAAACTCAGCGACGCCACGGCCGAACTGCCGCTGCACGGCCTGGTGGGTGACGCGGTGGCGGCCACGGCGGTGCAGCGCCCCATTGCGCGCCTGCCCGATGCGCTGGGCCTGCCCCGTGCGCTGTGCGTGGGCGAACCGCCGGCCGGCTCGGCGCTGGACGGCGAGCTCTGGCGCTGGCTGGAGGTGCACAGCGGCGTGGCCCGCATCGTCGGCGCCACGGCCGAACACTTCGTGCCGCAGATGGTGAACCTGGAGCTGGTGGGCGGTGTGAACTTCCAGAAGGGCTGTTACCCCGGCCAGGAGATCGTGGCGCGCAGCCAGTACCGCGGCACCTTGAAGCGGCGGGCCTATGTGGTCAGCGGCGACAGCCCGCTGCAGCCGGGCCAGGAGATCTTCAGCCCGGCCGAGCCCGAGCAGCCCGTGGGCGAGGTGGTGCTGGCCGCCGCCCCGGCTGGCCGCACCCCGGCGGCGTTGGTGGAGTTGAAGATCGCCGCCGCCCCCGGCCCGTTGCACGCCGGCTCGGCCACCGGCCCGGCGCTGCGGCTGGGCGCCCTGCCCTACAACTTCCCGGCCGAAGCGGCCTGAGCCGACCTTGAGCCGGCAGCTCTTCATCTACTGGAAGATCGATCCGGCGGCATTGCCCGCGGCCGTGGCCGCCGTGCACCGGGCGCAAGCACAGTTGCGCGCAGACTGGCCCGGCCTGCAGGCCCAGGTGCTGCAGCGCTGCGATCCCGCGCCGTTGGCCACCGTGATGGAGACCTACCGCTCACCGGCTGGCATCGACGCCGAAGGCGAAGCGATGATCGAGGCTGCTCTCGCCGGCATCGCGCCCGGCCCGCGCCACGTGGAGGCCTTCAGGCCAGCGTGAGCGCCATTTCCTGGTGCGGAATGCCGGCCTCTTCGAAGGCCGGGCCCACAGGCGCAAAACCCTGGCGCAAGTAGAAGCCCACCGCGCTGGCCTGGGCGTGCAGCATCACCTCCCGATCGCCCCGTTCACGCGCGGCGGCGATCAGCGCCTTCAGCACCGCCGCACCGGCACCGCTGCCGCGCAGCGTCGACGTCACCGCCATGCGGCCGATCTTGCCGACACCGGGTGCGTGCACCAGCAGCCGGCCGGTGGCCACCGCGCGGCCCAGGCGGTTGCACGCCAGCGCGTGCACGGCCGTGGCATCGGCCGCATCCCACTCCAGCTCGGCCGGGATCTTCTGCTCCTGCACAAACACGGCGGTGCGGATGGCCTGCGCCTGCGGGCCCAGCCGGTCCCAGTGGCCGACCTGCACGTCCAGCACCGGCGCGCCGGCCTCGAAACCCAGGAACAGCTCGCGCAGCGGGGCCGGCACCGGCAGCGGGCGCTGTGTGGCCGAATCGGCGTAGACGTACACCAGCTCACCCGTCACCAACCGCTGGCCGCCGCGGAACACCGCGCCCTGCAACAGCATCGAGCTGTTGCCGATGCGCGCACAGCGCATGCCGACCTCCAGCTGGTCGTCGTAACGCGCCGAACCTTCGAACTCGAGCGTGGATTTTCGGACGAAAAAGTCGCCGCCCAGATCGTGCATGGTCGGTTCGTAGGGCAAGGCCATGGCCCGCCACCAGCCGGCCACCGCCGTGTCGAAATACATCAGGTAGTGGCCGTTGAAGACGATGCGTTGCAGGTCCACCTCGGCCCAGCGCACGCGCAACGGTTCGGCAAATCGGAAGTCCTGTCTTTGGGTCATGTTCGGGTTCATGGTGTCCAGGCGGTTTTCAACGCGTCGGCGGCCAGCTGCTGGCAGGCCGCGGCCTCTTTCAGCACGCGGCCCATCTTGATGAAATCGTGGGTCAGGCCGCGCGCCAGCTCCAGTTGCACGGGTACGCCGGCGGCGCGCAGCCGGTCGCCGTAGGCCAGGCCTTCGTCGATCAGTGGGTCGCATTCGGCCAGCAGCAGGCAGGTGGGCGCCACACCGTCCAGATCGGGCGCTTCGCTCGGTGCAAAGCGCCAGTCGTGGCGGTGGGCGTGCGGGATGTACTGCTCGAAGAACCAGGCGATGCTGGCGCTGTCCAGCAGAAAACCCTGGCCAAAGAGCCGGTGCGACGCGGTGTCGGCGTGGGCCACCGTGCCGGGTGTGATGAGCAGTTGCAGCGCCAGCGGCAGGCCGCGGTCGCGCGCATGGATCGCGCCCACCGCGGCCAGCGTGCCGCCGGCGCTGTCGCCACCGATGGCGAGGCGGCTGGCATTCAGGCCCAGGCTGCCGGCGTGCGTGGCCAGCCAGTCCAGCGCGGCCCAGGTGTCGTCCACCGCGGCCGGGAACGGGTGCTCGGGTGCGAGCCGGTAGTCCAGCGCCAGCACCGCACCGCCGCTGCGCAGCGCCAGCTGGCGGCACAGGCTGTCGTGGGTCTCCAGGCCGCCGATCACAAAACCGCCGCCGTGCAGGTAAAGCAGCACCGGCAAGGCGCCATGGCCGGCGGCGTACAGGCGCGCGGGGCGGCCGGCCACCACGAGGTTTTCCACCCGTGGCAAGGCGGCGCGCGGAAGGTCCAGGATCTCGGCGCCGGCCAGGTAGGCGGCCCGTGCCTCGGCCGGCGTCTGGGCATGGAACGGTGGCCGGTTGGCGCGCCGGATGCGGTCCAGCACACCGGCCATCGCCGGGGTCAGCAGGTGGGTGCCCAAGGGTTGTCGTGGTTCTGGCGGAACAAGGCGCGCAAGCATACTGGCGCCATGAGCCGAATCCTCTACATCACCCAGATCGAGATCGAACATGGCGCCGTGCGCCAGCTGCCCGCGGAGTGCCAGCGCACCGGCATGCAACGCCCGCTGGTGGTCACCGACGCCGGTGTGCGCGCCGCCGGTGTGCTGGACCAGGCACTCTTCGCGCTCGGCGACCTGCCGCATGCCGTGTTCGACGGCACACCCTCCAACCCGACCGAAGCCGCGGTGCGCGCCGCCGTCGCTGTCTACCACCGCGAGCGCTGCGACGGCCTGATCGCCGTCGGCGGCGGTTCCAGCATCGACCTGGCCAAGGGCGTGGCCATCGCCGCCACGCACGACGGCCCGCTGACCCACTACGCCACCATCGAAGGCGGCAGCCCGCGCATCGCCGAACGGGTGGCGCCGCTGATCGCCGTGCCCACCACCGCCGGCACCGGCAGCGAAGTGGCACGCGGCGCCATCCTGATCGTTGACGACGGCCGCAAGCTGGGTTTCCACAGCTGGCACTTGGTGCCCAAGGCCGCGATCCTGGACCCGGAGTTGACGCTGGGCCTGCCACCCATGCTGACCGCCGCCACCGGCATGGACGCCATCGCGCATTGCCTGGAGACCTTCATGGCGCCGGCCGTCAACCCGCCGGCCGATGGCATCGCGCTGGATGGCCTGTGGCGCGGCTGGGCCCACATCGAACGCGCCACGCGCAACGGCCAGGACCGCGATGCACGCTGGCAGATGATGAGCGCCAGCGCCCAGGGCGCACTGGCCTTCCAGAAGGGCCTGGGCTGCGTGCACTCGCTGAGCCACAGCCTGGGCGGCGTGAACCCGCGCCTGCACCACGGCACCTTGAACGCGGTGTTCCTGCCGGCGGTGCTGAAGTTCAACGCCGGGGCCGAATCGATCCAGCGTGAACACCGCCTGCAGCGCCTGGCCCACGCCATCGGCCTGCCCGGCTGCGACAGCCGCGGCACCGAGTTGGCCGAGGCCGTGACCGCGATGAACGCGCGCCTGGGCCTGCCGACCGGCTTGCGTGCGATGGGCGTCACCGCGGACCTGTTCGAGCGCGTGATCGACGGCGCCATGGCCGACCACTGCCACAAGACCAACCCGCGCGAAGCCAGCCGCGACGACTACCGGGCGATGCTGGCCGCGGCCATGTAAGCCCGCGCAAGCGCGCTGCAGCCTGTCGCCCGCCGCTGCAGCCTGTCGCATCCCGCTCGGCCGTGCCGGCGGCAGCCGTTATGGTGTGCTACCTCAGCAACACACCCACGGGCTGCGCATGACCACCTGGGACGACCGACAACCGATTTACCAGCAGCTGGCCGACCTGCTGGCCACACATTTGCTGGACGGCAACCCGCCCGAGGGCGAGGCCATGCCGTCGGTGCGCATGCTGGCCAGCCAGCACCTGCTGAACCCGCTGACCGTGAGCCGCGCGCTGCAGGCGCTCACCGACGCCGGCCTGCTGGAAAACCGCCGCGGCCTGGGCCTGTTTGTGGTGCCCGGCGCTCGTGCGCGGCTGAAGGCGGCCGAACGGCAGCGCTTCCTGGACAACGAATGGCCGCGCCTGCGCGAACGACTCAAACGCCTGGACATCGGCGTTGAACAACTGACCTGGGAGGAACCTCAATGACTGCCGACCTGCTGGTGCAAGCCCGCGGCCTGACGGTGCGCTACGGCGCCAAGACCGCCGTGGACAACCTGAGCTTCAGCATCCCCAAGGGCCGCGTGGTGGGCCTGCTGGGCCACAACGGCGCCGGCAAGAGCACGCTGATGAAGGCCCTGGTGGGCCTGAAAGCCGCCGACGGTGAACTGAGCGTGCTGGGCCTGGACCCGGTGAAACAGCGGGTGCCGTTGCTGCAGAGCGCGTGTTACATCCCGGACGTCGCCATCCTGCCACGCTGGGCCCGCGTGTCGGAGCTGATCACGCTGATGGCCGGCCTGCACCCGCGTTTTTCGGCCGACCGCGCACGCACGCTGCTGCGCCGCACCAGCGTCGGCCTGAACGACAAGGTGAAGAGCCTGTCCAAGGGCATGATGGTGCAGGCCCACCTGGCGCTGATCGCCAGCATCGACGCGAAGCTGATGATCCTGGACGAACCCACGCTGGGCCTGGACGTGCTGTCGCGCAAGGCCTTCTACGAGATGCTGATCGACGAGTGGTGCGACGGCGAACGCAGCGTGCTGATCTCCACCCACCAGGTGGAAGAGATCGAGAGCCTGCTGTCCGACGTGCTGATGCTCAACGAAGGCAAGCTGGTGCTGTCCATCAGCCTGGAAGACATGGACCGCCGCTTCGTCGCGCTGAGCCACGACAACGCGGTGGCCGAGCAGATGGCCGCGGCGCATCCGCTGCTGCGCTACCGCGTGCAGGGCGGCAGCGCCGCGCTCTTCGATGGGCCGCCACCCGAACATGTGCAGGCCCTGGGCCGGCGTGTGCGCCCCAGCCTGGTGGACCTGTTCGTCGCCCTGACGCGCAAGCCCGAAATCGACCGCACCCAGTTCTGAGCCTCCCACCTGAGCCCCACCATGAAACAACTTGCCCCCCTGGTGCAGCGCGAGTGGCTGCAACACCGCTTCGGCTGGAGCGTGCTGATGCTGGCGCCCACGGCGCTGGCGTTGCTGCTCACCTCCTTCGGCCAGCTGCAGTTCGACGCTGAAGACCTGAACGACCGTTTGCCCACATCGATGGCCCTGGCCACGTTGGCCGGCGGTGTGGCCTTCCACTTCGTGATCATGTGGCTGACCGCGCTGATCATCGTCACCGGCCTGGCCCGGCGCGACCACGGCGACCGGTCCATCGAGTTCTGGCTGTCCCTGCCCACCGGCCATGCACGTAGCCTGGCCGTGCCGCTGGGTGTGCACCTGCTGCTGGCACCGGCCGCCGCCTTGCTGGTGGGACTGGTCAGCGGGATCCTGGTCTCCGTGGTGCTGGTGACGCGGGTGTCGAGTTTTGGCACCTGGCTGGCGCTGCCCTGGGGCGGCCTTCTCATCGCCGGCCTGTCCATCGCCGCCCGCCTCGCTGTGGGCCTGGTGCTGGCCACGCTGTGGTTGTCGCCCTTGATCGCGCTGACGGTGCTGATGACGGCGTGGCTGCGGCGCTGGGGCCTGGTGGTGCTGGCCGTGGGCCTGGGTGTGGGCAGCCAGGTGCTGGAAAAGCTGCTCGGCCGGCCCTTGCTGGCTGAAGTGCTGGGCACCCTGTTCCGCAACGCCGGCAAGTCGTTCAACGGCCAGGACGGCAGCGGGGTCGTGGTGGAAAATTTCTCCGACTTCGAGTCCCTGCTCGTGCTGGTGCCCAGCTGGGCGGTGGAGGACAGCGCACAGTCGATCGCCGTGTTGGCATCCCCACTGCTGGTGGGTGCGTTGCTGTTCGCGGCCGGGTGTTTTGCCCTTCTGGTGCAGTGGCGCCAACGTGGTGCCGGTGTGGCGGGCTGAGCGGGCGCTTGCGCAGCTTGGGCCGGCCGGCGACCACCCCGCAAGTCGGGGGTCGAGTGCCGGCCCGGTGGTGCCGTACCGCCATTGAATCTGCGCACAAATGGCCTTGTCTGGCGCGGTAAAAGAACATCTTTGCCAACCTTGAGCGCCCGCGGCTTTTGGTACCCCAGGGGCTGCGCGCGGACTGGCGTTCTTGGCACAGCGCATGCATCATGTTCGGGCACGTACCAGGCATGCTCCAGGCATGCACCACTCGGAGACCGACACCATGACGCTCACCGCAACCATCCGCTCCGCGCTCATGTCCCTTGCCGTGGTTTTGGCCGGGCCGGCATCGGCGTTCTACTTCAAAGGCGACACCACTGGCAGCCCGACATTTGACCGCAGCGTGGCCGATTTCAGCGGCATGCCCGCCATCGGGGAAGACGTGGCCTATGACGTGTTTGCCTTCACCGTCACAGCCGACGGGGTCTACAAGTTCGGCAGCCTGGTGAGCGGCTATCTCCAGGACTCACCGGCCTGGGACCAGTACCTCTTCCTTTACAGCGGCAGCTTCGATCCGACGGCGCCCATGCTCAACGGCGTGGCCGGCAACGATGACTTCCCCGACATCGGCCGCAGCGGCTTCCAGACCTCGCTGACCGCCGGCACGTCCTACTTCCTGGTGACCACCGGGTATGAGGCCGATGACTTCGGCGGGTACCTGAACTGGATCCACGGCGGCACCGTGGTGCCGGGCATCCCGGAATCCAGCACCTACGCCATGCTGGCCCTCGGCCTGATGGGTGTGGCGGTCGCTGTTCGTCAGCGCCGCGGTGTCGACACCTTGCACTGAGCGGCGCGATGACGGCGCCGCACAAAGACGGCGCCGCACAAAAAAAAGCCCGGCTGAGCCGGGCTTTTTTGTGCGTGGCCGCGTGGGCTTCAGCCGTGTTTGGCGTCGAAGAACTGTTCGTCTTCGGTCGAGCCCTTCAGCGCCGCGGTACTGGCCAGGGCCTCGATGGTGGTGGTGACGGCGTCGAAGTAACCCGTGCCCACTTCGCGCTGGTGTTTCACCGCGGTGAAGCCCCGCTCGGCGGCGGCAAATTCCTTCTGCTGCAGCTCGACAAAGGCCGTCATGTTGTTGCGGGCGTAGCCGTAGGCCAGGTCGAACATGCCGTAGTTCAGGCTGTGGAAGCCGGCCAGCGTGATGAACTGGAACTTGTAGCCCATCGCACCCAGCTCGCGCTGGAACTTGGCGATGGTGGCGTCGTCCAGGTTCTTCTTCCAGTTGAAGCTGGGGCTGCAGTTGTAGGCCAGCAGCTTGCCCGGGAACTTGGCGTGGATGGCGTCGGCGAAAGCTTTCGCAAACGCCAGGTCGGGTTTGCCGGTTTCGCACCAGATCAGGTCGGCATAGGGTGCATAGGCCAGGCCGCGGCTGATGGACTGCTCCAGGCCGTTGCGGGTCTTGTAAAAACCTTCCACCGTGCGCTCGCCGGTCATGAAGGGTTTGTCGTTGTCGTCCACGTCGCTGGTCACCAGATCAGCAGCTTCGGCGTCGGTGCGGGCCAGCAGGATGGTGGGCGTGCCCATCACATCGGCCGCCAGGCGCGCGGCGGTGAGCTTGGCCACGGCTTCACGCGTGGGCACCAGCACCTTGCCACCCATGTGGCCGCACTTCTTGACGCTGGCCAGCTGGTCTTCGAAGTGCACACCGGCGGCGCCGGCGTCGATCATCGACTTCATCAGCTCGAAGGCGTTCAGCACGCCGCCAAAACCGGCTTCGGCGTCGGCCACGATGGGGGCGAAGAAGTCGATGTCGTCCTTGCCTTCGCTCCACTGGATCTCGTCGGCGCGCTTGAAGGTGGCGTTGATGCGCTTGACGACCTTGGGCACCGAATCCACCGCGTACAGGCTCTGGTCGGGGTACATCTCGCCATTGCTGTTGGCGTCACCTGCCACCTGCCAGCCGCTGAGGTAGATGGCCTTCAGGCCGGCCTTGACCTGCTGCATGGCCTGGTTGCCGGTGAGCGCGCCCAGGCTGTTGATGAAGGGCTCGGTGTTCAGCAGCGTCCAGAGCTTCTCGGCGCCGCGCTTGGCCAGCGTGTGCTCGATGGGCATCGAGCCGCGCAGGCGCACCACGTCGGCAGCGCTGTAGCCGCGCTGGATGCCCTTCCAGCGCGGGTTCTCGGCCCAGTCCTTGGCCAGAGTGGCGGCTTGTTGTTCACGGGTGGGTGCGGTCATGGCAAGGCTCCTGAAGGGGATGGAAAAGCGGGGAATCAACACCTTCAGCGTAACGGCACAGCGGCCAGCTGCCAAGACTTATGTCTTATATAAGACAAAAGATAGTAGTCAATAAAAACAATGACTTGGAGTATTCATCTCACGATGCGGAACAACCTTCGACAGTCTGCAATCTCATGCGGCGGTGCAGCATCCCTCAATTTCACAATGCGGGATGATGGAAGAATCCATGAAATGCCGGGCTGCTCCCTGCGTTGTAATCACCCGCTGCATCCTCCAAGGCTTTTGCCGATGAGTTCCTTCGCCTTCCTCTCCGACACCGGTTTCATCAAGGCCCCGGCGGCCGTTGACCAGCCCTTTGCCGTGGCCGGCATCGCCTGGGACGGATCCACCACCAACCGCCCGGGCGCACGTTTCGGCCCGCGTGCCGTCCGCGCCGCCAGCCACATGCTGTGCGACGGCACGCACCCGCTGTTCGACGTCACGCCCGAAGGCCTGCTGGGCGACGCCGGTGATCTGGCCCTGCCCAACACCTCGCTGTCCGGTATGCGCGCAGCGATGGGCGCGCCCGTGGCGGCGCTGATCCGCCGCCACCACATGGCCTGGATCGGCGGCGACCACTCGATCACCTTGCCGCTGCTGCGGGCCTACCGCGCCTGGCTGGGCCGGCCGCTGGCGGTGCTGCACTTCGACGCGCATTGCGACACCTGGACCGACCACTTCGGCGAGCCCAGCGGCCATGGCACCTGGGTCTACGAGGCCATCGAAGAAGGCCTGGTCGTGCCCGAATGTTTTGTGCAGGTCGGCATCCGCTCAGCCGGCGAACGCGCGGCCCGCGAGTACGTCAATGACCGCGGCGGGCGCATTCACACAGCGCGCCAGCTGCGCGGCGCAGAAGGCTCCGCCGCCTTGGGGCCGGTGCTCGACGACCTGCGCCGACGCCTGGCCGCCCACGGTCAGCCGCCGCTGTACCTGAGCCTGGACATCGATTGCCTGGACCCGGCCTTTGCACCGGGTACCGGCACGCCGGAGCCGGGCGGGCTGAGCACCAACCAGGTGCTGACCTTGCTCGAAGATGGCGCAGACCTGCCCTGGATCGGCATGGATTGTGTGGAGGTCGCACCGGCCTACGACCATGCCGAGCTGACCAGCTACGCCGCAGCGCACTTTGTCTGGACCTACCTCTGCGGCCGCGTGGCGCATGCGTCCCGCAAAGCTTGATCGGGCGCAAAGCGGGGCGCGGCGGGGCCCGAAGAATGCGGGGCATCAGGAGGTTCCCGATGAACGCCCAGCGCACCCGCCCTTCCCGCACCAGCTTCACCCCGCCCGATGACTTCGAAGCGCTGGACCGCACCCACATCGAGGTGATGCAGGTGCTCGGCATCCTGGCCCGGTTGCTGGACCATGTGGACGACAACGGCCCCGACGCCGTGGCGCGCCGCATGGCCACCGAGGTGCGAAGTTTCTTTGAAGGCCGCGCGCGACGGCACCACGCCGACGAAGACGAGCAGGTCTTCCCCGCGCTGCTCGCCAGCGGCGATGAGGAACTGGTGCACCACGTGAAGCGCCTGCAGCAGGACCATGGCTGGCTGGAGGAAGACTGGCTGGCACTGGCCCCGCATCTGGCCGCCATCGAACAGGGCTACAACGGGTACGACCTGACCCTGCTGCAGCATGCGCTGCCGGTGTTCACCGCGCTCTACCGGGAGCACATCGCACTGGAAGAAGCCGTGGTCTACCCGGCTGCGCGCCGCCACCGCGACGCGCTGGCGCGTGGCGCCGTGGCGCGCCTCACAGCGGCAATGCCGTTGTCTTCTTGACGGTGCGCAGCACCAGCATCGAGTTCGAACGCACCACCCCCGGCAGCCGCGGCAGCACCTCGGCGTGGAAACGCTCCAGGTCGGCCGCGTCCCGGTACATGAAGCGCACCAGGTAGTCGTTGGTGCCGGCGACGTAAAAGCAGTCCAGGATCTCCGGCGTGGCCTGGGCCGCATGCTCAAATGCCTGCAGGCGCTGCGGCTGCGTGCTCTCCAGGTTGATGATGGTGAAACTGGTGCCCTGCCGGCCCAGCGCGCGCGGGTTCAACAGCGCCACGTAGGTGTCGATCACGCCGGCGTCCTCCAGCGCCTTCACGCGGCGCAGACAGGCCGAGGGCGACAGGTGCACCCGCTGTGCCAGGTCCTGGTTCGAGATCCGCCCGTTGGCTTGCAGCTCGGCCAGGATCTGGCGGTCCATCGCATCCAGTTGCACCGGTTCATCCGGGGTTCGCATGTTCTGCCGTCGTGAAGCCTTGAATCCGCAGGATTGTGCGCCGCTGCGGGTGAACCCGGCCAGTGCATGCACACACATTGCGCAGCCGTCGCACTAGACTGCACCCTGGCCCGCCGCATGCTTTGGAGACCCCATGGACACCACCCAAGACGCCTACTGGATGCCCTTCACCGCCAACCGGCAGTTCAAGAAGAACCCCCGGTTGCTGAGCAAGGCCTCGGGCATGCACTACTGGGACGACCAGGGCCGCGAGATCCTCGACGGCGTGGCCGGCCTGTGGTGCGTGAATGCCGGCCATGGCCGAGACAAGATCACCCAGGCCATCCAGGCGCAGGCCGCCGAGATGGATTTCTGCCCGCCCTTCCAGATGGCCCACCCCAAGGCCTTCGAGCTGGCCCGGCGCGTGGCCGACCTGGCACCCGCCGGCATGGGCAAGGTGTTTTTCACCAACTCCGGCTCGGAATCGGTGGACACCGCGCTGAAGATGGCGCTGGCCTACCACCGCGTGCGCGGCGAAGGCCAGCGCACCCGACTGATCGGCCGCGAGCGCGGTTACCACGGCGTCAACTTCGGCGGCATCTCGGTGGGTGGCATGGTCGCCAACCGCAAGATGTTCGGCAGCATGCTGGGCGGTGTGGACCACATCCGCCACACCCACGATCCGGCGCGCAACAGCTACACCGTCGGCCAGCCGGCGCATGGCGCCGAGTTCGCAGACGACCTGGAACGCCTGGTGGCGC
This sequence comes from Rubrivivax sp., assembly GCA_018780805.1. GTDB lineage: Bacteria > Pseudomonadota > Gammaproteobacteria > Burkholderiales > Burkholderiaceae_C > Rubrivivax. The sequence continues at coordinate 41,246 of JADMJD010000002.1, forward strand.
TGCACGACGCGTCGACCATCGCCGCCGTGATCGTCGAGCCGGTGGCCGGCTCCACCGGCGTGCTGGTACCGCCAGTCGGTTACCTGCAGCGCCTGCGCGAGATCTGCGACAAACACGGCATCCTGCTGATCTTCGACGAGGTCATCACCGGCTTCGGCCGCACCGGCAACCCGTTTGCCGCGCAGACCTTCGGTGTCACGCCCGACCTGATGGTGGTGGCCAAGGGCCTGACCAACGGCGCCGTGCCCATGGGTGCCGTGATCGCACGCGACAGCATCTACGACGCCTTCATGAACGGCCCGGAGCACCTGATCGAGTTTTTCCACGGCTACACCTATTCGGCCCACCCGCTGGCCTGCGCCGCCGGCCTGGCCACGCTGGACACCTACGCCGAAGAAGGCCTGCTGACCCGCGCGCAGCAGGTGCAGGCTTACTTTGCCGAATCGCTGCACGCGCTGCGTGGCGAGCCGAACGTGATCGATGTGCGCAACATCGGCCTGGTGGGTGGCATCGAGCTGGCCTCGCTGCCGGGCGAGCCGGCCAAGCGGGCGTTTGGCATCTTCCTGGACTGCTACAAGGAAGGGGTGCTGATCCGCACCACGGGCGACACGCTGGCACTCTCGCCGCCGCTGATCATCGAGCGTGAGCACATCGACCGCATCGTCGGCACCATCCGCGCGGCGTTGCGCCGGGCGGCCTGAACACCGCGCCCGCGACCTGACACCGAGGGCGCTGCCTATCGTATGCCGTTGCTCGACACCGACCGCGCGCTGACCCGGGACTCGTACTACGCCGCCACGGCGCAGCGCGAGGTGGTCTATCCGCCGCTGTCGGGCTCGACCAGCTGCGATGTGGCCATCGTCGGGGGCGGTCTGGCCGGCCTGTCGGCCGCGATCGAGTTGCGCCGGCAGGGCCTGGACGTGCTGCTGCTGGAAGCGCAGCAGATCGGCTTTGGCGCCAGCGGCCGCAACGGCGGCCAGGCCATCCACGGACTGGCCTGCGAGCAGGACGTGGTCGAGGCGCAGCTTGGCCTGGACGACGCCAAACAGGTCTGGGCGATGTCGCTGGAAGCGCTGGACCTGATCCGCCAGCGCATCGCCGAACACCGCATTGACTGCAACTGGCAGGACGGTTACCTGGGCCTGGCCACCACGGCCGCCAAGGGCCGCGCGCTGGCCCAGTGGGCCGACCGCATCGAACGTGTCTACGGCTACCCGCTGACACGCATCACGCCCGGTCACCTGCAGCAGTGGATCAACAGCCCGCGTTTCCACAGCGGCATCCACGACCCCCGCTCCGGCCACCTGCACCCGCTGAAGTACACGCTGGGCCTGGCCCGGGCTGCCGCCGCGGCCGGTGTACGCCTGCACGAAAACACCGCAGTGACGGCCCTGCAACCCGGCGACACGCCACTGCTGCACACTGCCGCCGGCACCGTGCGTGCGCGCCAGGTGCTGCTGGCCGGCAACGTCTACCTGCAGGGCCTGGCGCCGGACCTGGCCGCGCGCATCATGCCGGTCGGCACCTACATCGCCTGCAGCGCGGCGCTGGACCCGGCGCGTCTGCAGGCCTTGATCCCCAGCCGTTCGGCGGTGTGCGACACCAACTTCGTGCTCGATTACTTCCGCCCCACGGCCGACCACCGGCTGCTGTACGGCGGGCGCGTGAGCTACAGCACCCTGACACCGGCCCGCCTGGCCGACAGCATGCGCCAGCGCATGCTGGCGAGCTTTCCGCAACTGGCCGACGTGCCGGTGGAGTACGCCTGGGGCGGGTTCGTCGACATCACGATGAACCGCGCGCCCGACTTCGGCCGCCTGCCCGGCCATGTGTATTACCTGCAGGGTTTTTCGGGCCACGGCCTGGCGCTCACCGGCCTGGCCGGCCGGCTGGTGGCCGAGGCCATCGGCGGCGACGCCCGCCGCTTCGATGTGTTTGCCCGCCTGAAACACCGCCCCTTCCCCGGCGGCGCGCGGCTGCGCACACCGGCGCTGGTGCTGGGCATGGCTTGGTACCGTTTGCGCGATATGCTGGGATGAGCGCCATGAGCACACACCAACAACCCCCGATCGTCCTCGTGCCCGCCTGCAACCGCATGCTGGGTGAACACCCTTTCCACATCGCCGGCCGCAAGTACCTGGAGGCCGTGCGCCTGGCCGGCGCGCTGCCGCTGGTGGTGCCACGCGCCGAGCCCGAAGAGTTCGAGACCCTGCTGGCGCTGGCCGACGGCGTGCTGCTGACCGGCTCGCCGTCCAACGTGCACCCGCGGCACTTTGGCGAAGATGTGCACGACCCGGCCCTGCCGCTGGACCCGCAGCGCGACGACTGGACGCTGCCGCTGATCCCGATGATCCTGGCCCGCGGCCTGCCCCTGCTGGCCATCTGCCGCGGCGCGCAGGAGGTGAACGTGGCGCTGGGTGGCACGCTGCACCAGGCGGTGCAGGAGCTGGGCCCCTACGCCGACCACCGCGCCGACGATGAACAGCCCGCCGCGGTGCAGTACGGCCCGGCGCACCCGCTGCACGCGGTGCCGGGCGGCCTGCTCAGCGGCATCGTCGGCCGCGAAGACTTCGAGGTCAACTCGGTGCACGGCCAGGCCGTGAACCGGCTGGCGCCCGGCCTGCGGGCCGAAGCGCATGCACCCGACGGCCTGGTGGAGGCTTTTACGCAGCCGGCCGCACCCGGCTTCAACCTGTGTGTGCAGTGGCACCCCGAGTGGCGGGCTTCAGAGAATCCGGCGTCGATGCGCCTGCTGGGCGCCTTCGGCCTGGCCGTGCGCCAGTACCGCGACCGGGTGCGGGGGCCCCTGCCCGCGGCGGCTGCTGAACCGTCTGTTGTGACGTTCACTGCCCCACATTCCCTCACAGGTGCCAAATGATGTCCCGCGAATCCATGTCCTTCAACCAGCTCGAACAATGGCTGGACCAGAACCGAGTCACTGAAATCGAATGCCTGGTGCCCGACCTCACCGGCGTGGCGCGCGGCAAGATCCTGCCGCGCCAGAAATTCACCGAGGACCGCGGCATGCGGCTGCCCGAGGCCGTGGTGGCCATGGGCGTGACCGGCGAGTTCCCGGAAGAAGGCCCGTACTACGACGTCATCACCCCCACCGACCGCGACATGCACCTGCGGCCCGATCCCAGCACCGTGCGCATCGTGCCCTGGGCGGTGGACCCGACGGCCCAGGTCATCCACGACTGTTACGACCGCGACGGTGTGCTGGTGCCGTTTGCGCCGCGGTCGGTGCTGCGCAAGGTCTGCGAACGGTTTGATGCCGCCGGCTGGGACCCGGTGGTCGCCCCCGAACTGGAGTTCTACCTGGTCGCGCGCAACACCGACCCCGACGTGCCGCTGAAGCCGCCCGTGGGCCGCAGCGGCCGCAGCGAAACCAGCCGCCAGGCCTACAGCATCGACGCGGTGAACGAGTTCGACCCGCTGTTCGAAGACGTCTACGCCTACTGCGAAAAGATGGAGCTGAACGTGGACACGCTGATCCACGAGGTGGGCGCCGGGCAGATGGAGATCAACTTCTTCCACGCCCACCCGCTGGGCCTGGCCGACGAGGTTTTCATGTTCAAGCGCACGGTGCGCGAGGCCGCGCTGCGCCACGGCATGTTCGCCACCTTCATGGCCAAGCCCATCGCCGGCGAACCCGGCAGTGCGATGCACATCCACCAGAGCGTGCTGAACAAACTCACCGGCACCAACATCTTCAGCAACGAAGACGGCAGCCCGAGCAAGGAGTTCTTCTGGTACATCGGCGGGCTGCAGAAATACATCCCGGCCGCGATGGCGCTGTTTGCGCCCTACGTGAACAGCTACCGCCGCCTGGTGCGCAGCAATGCCGCGCCGATCAACATCCAGTGGGGCACGGACAACCGCACCGTCGGCATCCGCAGCCCGGTGGCCACACCGTCGGCACGCCGCATCGAGAACCGAGTGATCGGTGCCGATGCGAACCCCTATGTGGCGCTGGCGGCCACGCTGGCCTGCGGTTACCTGGGCATCCAGCAGCGCATCGAGCCGTCGCCGGAGTGCAAAGGCGACGCCTACCTGGGCGACTTCCAGCTGCCACGCAGCCTGGGCGAAGCGCTGACCCTGCTGCGCAACGAAACCGACCTGGCATCGGTGCTGGGCAAGGAGTTCGTGACCGTCTACACCGAGGTCAAGGAGATCGAATACGCCGAGTTCATGAAGGTGATCTCGCCCTGGGAACGCGAGCACCTGCTGCTGCACGTCTGAGAAAGAACCGACCATGAACGCGAGAACCACCGCCGAATGGCAAGCCGCCGATGCGGCGCACTTCCTGCACCCCTTCACCGATTTCCAGTCGCTGGCCAAAAAGGGGTCGCGGGTCATCACGAAGGCGCACAACATCTACCTGACCGACAGCGACGGCCACCACATCCTGGACGCGATGTCCGGCCTGTGGTGCGTCAACGTCGGCTACGGGCAGGAGGCGCTGGTGGAGGCCGCCGCGCGTCAGATGCGCGAGCTGCCGTTCTACAACGCGTTTTTCCAGACCGCCACGCCGCCAGCGATCGAGCTGGCCGAGCTGCTGGCGCAGGTGACGCCGCCGCAGTTCCAGCATGTGTTTTTCTCCGGCTCGGGCTCCGAAGGCAACGACACCATCGTGCGCATGGTGCGGCGGTATTGGGACCTGATGGGCCAGCCGCAGCGCAGCGTGATCATCAGCCGCCACAACGCGTACCACGGCTCGACGATGGCCGGCGCGTCATTGGGCGGCATGAGCGGCATGCACGCGCAAGGCGGGCTGCCCATCCCGGGCATCGTGCACATTCAGCAGCCGTACTGGTACGAACTCGGCCGTTCGATGTCCAAGGATGAGTTCGGCCTGGTGGCGGCACGCTGGCTGGAAGAAAAGATCCTGGCCGTGGGCCCGGAGAACGTGGCCGCCTTCATCGGCGAACCCATCCAGGGCGCGGGCGGTGTGATCATCCCGCCGACCACGTATTGGCCCGAGATCCAGCGCATCTGCGACCGCCACGGCATCCTGCTGGTCAGCGACGAGGTCATCACCGGCTTTGGCCGCACCGGCCAATGGTTCGGCTGCGAGACCATGGGTTTCAAACCCGACCTGATGACCTTTGCCAAAGGCGTGACCAGCGGTTATGTGCCGCTGGGCGGCGTGATGGTCGGCGAGCGTGTGGCCAAGGTGCTGATCGAAACCGGCGGCGAGTTCAACCACGGCTACACCTACTCCGGCCACCCGGTGGCCTGCGCGGTGGCCCTGGCCAACATCCAGCTGATCCAGGACCTGAAGCTGGTCGAACATGTGCGTGACGATGTCGGCCCGTATCTTGCTGAGCAGTACGCAGCGCTGCGCGAGCACCCGCTCGTGGGCGACGCCGAATCCTGCGGACTGATGGCTGCGTTGATCCTGGTCAAGGACAAGACCCTGGGCACCCCGTTCCCGGCCGAGCTGGAGCTGGGCATGGTGTGCCGCGGGCATTGTTTCCGCGAGGGCGTGATCATGCGCGCCGTTGGCGACCGCATGATCATCGCGCCGCCGCTGGTCATCACCCGCGCCCAGATCGACGAGATGATGGCCTTGATCCGCCGCTGCCTGGACCTGACGCTGGCCGACGCCGTGCGCCAGGGCTGGATGGCTTAGCCTTAGACTCCCGGCCCACTGCATTTTCCCCTTCCCCCCTTGGAGGTTGCCACCATGAAGATGAAGTCCTTTCTCACGTTCGCCGGCTTGTCGCTGGCCGCCTCCCTCGCGCTGGCGCAGGAGGAAGAGAAGGTCTTGAACATCTACAACTGGTCGGACTACATCGCCGAAGACACGATTGCCAATTTCGAGAAAGAAACCGGCATCAAGGTCCGCTACGACAACTTCGACAACAACGAGATCGTGCACGCCAAGCTGGTGGCAGGCAAAACCGGCTACGACATCATCGTGCCCTCGTCCAACTGGGCCAAACTGCAGCTGGATGGTGGCCTGCTGCGCAAGCTGGACAAGGACAAGATCCCCAACCTGAAGAACCTGGACCCGGCGCTGCAGGCGCAGCTGGGCAAGATGGACCCGGGCAACCAGTACATGGTCAACTGGCTCTGGGGTTTCACCACGGTGGGCATCAACGTCGACAAGGTCAAGGCCGCACTCGGCAGCACGCCGATGCCCGACAACGTCTGGGACCTGGTCTTCAAACCCGAGTACGTCAGCAAGCTCAAAAGCTGCGGTGTGTCGTTCCTGGACTCGGCCACCGAGATCATCCCGGTCGCCTTGCACTACCTGGGCAAACCGGCCTACAGCAAGACACCGTCCGATTACGCCGCTGCTGGCCAGTTGCTGAAGAGCATCCGCTCCAGCGTCACGCTGTTCAGTTCCTCGGGTTACATCAACGACATGGCCAATGGTTCGGTGTGTGTGGCGGTGGGCTGGTCGGGTGACGTCAACATCGCCAAACAACGTGCCATCGACGGCAAGACCGGCCAGAAGATAGAAGCGCTGATTCCGAAGACCGGCGGTGTGCTGTTCTTCGACGTGATGGTGATCCCGGCCGATGCGCCCCGCCCCGGCAACGCGCAGAAGTTCATCGACTACATCCTGCGACCGCAGGTGCACGCGGGCCTGACCAACAAGGTCTTCTACGCCAACCCCAACCTGCCCTCCAAACAATTCGTCAAGCCTGAGGTGGCGAACAACCCGACCGTGTTCCTCGGGGCTGCGGACATGGGCAAGATGGTCGCGCCCGATGCCATCAACAACGACCTGCGGCGTTTGATGACGCGTACCTTCACGTCCTTCAAGACGGGCCTGTAAGTGTCCGACGCTGCTTTCCTGACGATCCGCAACGTCGTCAAGGACTTCGGCGGTTTCAAGGCCGTCAACAACGTCAACCTCGAGATCGCCAAGGGCGAGATCTTTGCGCTGCTCGGCTCCTCGGGCTGCGGCAAGAGCACGCTGCTGCGCATGCTGGCGGGCTTCGAGACCCCCACCTCGGGCCAGATCATCCTGGACGGCCAGGACCTGGCCGATCAGCCGCCCTACCAGCGGCCGATGAACATGATGTTCCAGAGCTATGCGCTGTTCCCGCACCTGACGGTGTGGGAGAACATCGCGTTCGGCCTGAAGCGCGAAGGCCTGCCCAAGGCCGAGGTGGCCAGCCGCGTGGACAACATGCTCAAGCTGGTGCAGCTGGGCAAGTTTGCGCAGCGCAAGGCGCACCAGCTGTCGGGCGGGCAGCAGCAGCGCGTGGCGCTGGCACGCAGCCTGGCCAAACAGCCGCTGGTGCTGCTGCTGGACGAACCGCTGGGCGCGCTGGACAAGAAGCTGCGCGAGCAGA
>JADMJD010000064.1 GCA_018780805.1 Rubrivivax sp.
GCAGTGGTGGCACAGCGCGCGGATCTCGTCGAGCTTGTGGCTGATGTAGAGGATGCTGCAGCCGTCGGCCGCCAGCTGGCGCAGCGTGACGAAGAGTGTTTCCACCGCCTGCGGTGTCAGCACCGAGGTGGGCTCGTCCAGGATCAGCAGCTGCGGGTTGGTGAGCAGCGCACGCACGATCTCCACGCGCTGGCGTTCGCCGACGCTGAGCGTGTGCACCGGGCGCAGCGGGTCCATGTCCAGGCCATAGGTGCCGGCCACGTCGCGGATGCGCTGCGTCACCTGGGCCAGCGACTGCGCCTTGTCCAGCCCGAGCCAGACGTTCTCGGCCGCGGTCAGCGTGTCGAACAGGCTGAAGTGCTGGTAGACCATGCTGATGCCGAGCTGGCGCGCGGCCGCCGGGTTGGCGATCTGCACCGCCTGGCCGTTCCAGCGCACCTCGCCAACGTCGGGCCGCACCGCGCCGTAGATGATCTTCATCAGCGTCGATTTGCCGGCGCCGTTTTCGCCCAGCACGGCGTGGATCTCGCCCGGCTTCACACGCAGGCTGATGTTGTCGTTGGCCTTGACGGCCGGGTACTGCTTGCTGATGCCCAGCAGTTCGAGTCTGAGGGTCATCGGGGCTCCGTCGTGCGCAGGTGGCGGCTGTGGCCGGCCACGAAGGTCTGCGCCAGGTTGCGGTCGTCGGCCAGCGTCAGCCAGGCGAAAAATCGTTCGTGCAGCGACGCGGCACGTGCATCGCGCTGGGCCGCCACCGGGCCCACGGCCCAGTCCCACACGGTCACGTCGGCCATGCAGCCAGGTTGCAGCGTGCCGATCTCGTGATCCAGGTGCAGGGCCTGGGCCGCGCCGCGGGTGGCCGCGTGCAGCAGCGCCCAGGCGGAGAGCTTCAGGCCGTTCAGCGCCTGCACCTTGTAGGCCTCGGCCAGCGTGCGCGGCATGCTCAGGCTGGTGCCGCCGCCGACGTCCGACGCCAGCGTGACGGCCGCACCTGCGTCCACCAGCGCCTGCCAGCCGATGAGCCCGCTGCCCAGGAACAGGTTGCTGCTGGGGCAATGCGCGATCTGCGCGCCGGTGGCGGCCAGCAGCGCGCGGTCGGCATCGTCCAGCCAGATGCCGTGCGCCAGCACCGCGCGCGGGCCCAGCAGGCCGTGGCGGTGGTAGACATCGAGGTAGCTGCGGGCCTCGGGAAAAAGCTCGGCGGCCCAGGCCACCTCGGCGCGGTTTTCGGCCACGTGGGTCTGCATGTACAGGTCCGGCCGGCTGGCCAGCAGGCGGCCGGCCATCGCCAGCTGTTCGCGCGTGCTGCAGGGTGCAAAACGCACCGTCAGCGCAAAAGCCTGGCGCTCGCGGCCGTGCCAGCGGTTGATCAGGTCCTGGCAATCGGCCTCGGCCTGCTCGACATCGTCCAGCAGGCCCGGCGGCGCGTGACGGTTCATCAGCACCTTGCCGCTGATGCAGCGCATGCCGCGCGCGGCGGCGGCTTCGAACATCGCTTCGGCCGAGACCTTGTGCACCGTGGGGAAGACCACCGCGGCCGTGGTGCCGTGCGCCAGCAGCGCATCGGCGAACAGCGCCGCGCCGGCACGCGACACATCCGGGTCGGCAAATCGCGTTTCGGCCGGGAAGGTGTAGGTGTTCAGCCAGTCCAGCAGCTCGGCGCCGTGGCTGGCGATCACCTCCAGTTGCGGCATGTGCACATGGGTGTCGATGAAGCCGGGCATCACCAGGCGGCCGGCGTGGTCGATGTGGGTCCAGCCTTCCCCAGGGGCCTCGGGCTGGCGGCCGACGATGCGGCCACCGTCGATCAACAGCCAATGGTCGGTGTCGAAACGCACGCCGGCGGGCGACGTGGCGGTCAGGCCGGGGTCGGCCGTCAGGTCGAGCAGATCGCCGCGGATGGCTGTTCTTGTCATGGGCGGTCCGGAGCATTGCAAGTCACGCGCCCGCCCGGCTGCACAGGGGTGCGCCAGGCTGGTGCCGGTGTGCACCACAAGAGGGGAATGGAAGGCCGGCCTGCACCCATTGGCGGTATTCTGAAGCCAAGGCCTGGGGTCGCCCGGGCATCACGCTTGCTCGCAGAGCCGTCCATGACCGAACGCCCAATCCGATTTGTCCACCGTGGGGCCCTCGTCGAAGTGGCCGGCCTGCCCGTCACCACCAGCGTGCTGAACTGGTTGCGCGAGCAGCAGCGCTGCACCGGCACCAAGGAAGGCTGCAACGAAGGCGATTGCGGCGCCTGCACCGTGATGGTGGGCGAGCTGGTGCAGGACAACCTGCGCTGGCGCACCGTGAACGCCTGCATCCAGTTCCTGCCGACGCTGGACGGCAAGGCGCTGCGCACCGTGGAAGACCTGGGCCCCGCCCACCCCGCGGCGCAGGCCATGGTGGCCTGCCACGGCTCTCAGTGTGGGTTCTGCACGCCGGGTTTTGTGGTGTCGCTGGCGGCCTGCCAGCAGCAGCACCAGGCCAGCGGCACGGTACCCACGCGGGGTGATATTGCCGATGCGCTGTCGGGCAACCTGTGCCGATGCACCGGTTACCGGCCCATCCTGGATGCCGGGGAAGCGATGTTCAAGACCGCTGCGCCGGCGCTGGACGACGCCGCCACCGCCGTGCTGCTGCGCACGCTGCAGGCCGATCCGTCGCTGCACTACCGCGCGCTGCAGCCGGCCACCGGTGCGGTGGAGTCCTTCACCGCGCCGCGCACGTTGGACACGCTGGCCGAGGCCGTGGCCGCGCAGCCGCAGGCCACGATCCTGGCGGGCAGCACCGACATCGGCCTGTGGGTGAACAAACAGCTGCGTGTGCTGCCGGCGCTGACCTACGTGGGCGCCGTGCCGGCGCTGAAGCAGATCGACGTGCAAGGCGATGTGTTGCAGATCGGCGCCGCGGCATCGCTGGAAGACGCCTGGGCCGCGCTGGTGGCGCATTGGCCCACGCTGCGCGAGATGGCGCTGCGTTTTGCCTCGCCGCCGGTGCGCCACACCGGCACACTGGGCGGCAACCTGGCCAACGGCTCGCCCATCGGCGACAGCCCGCCGGTGCTGCTGGCGCTGGACGCGCGCCTGGTGCTGCGCCACGGCAGCGCCGAGCGCACGCTGCCGCTGGACGGCTTCTACCTGGACTACATGAAGAACCAGCGCCAGCCCGGTGAGCTGCTGGTGCGCATCGACGTGCCGCTGCCCGCGCCCGGCACCCAGGTGCGCGCCTACAAGCTGAGCAAACGCCGGGATTGCGACATCTCCGGCCTGGCCTGCGGCTTGGCCATCACGCTGCAGGGCGACACGGTGCAGGCCGTGCGCATCGCCTTCGGTGGCCTGGCCGGCACCGTCAAACGTGCGCGCCACGCCGAGGCCGCGCTGCTCGGCAAGCCCTGGACTGAAGCCACGCTGCAGGCCGCGCAAGCCGCGCTGGCCCAGGACTACCAGCCGCTGACCGACCTGCGCGGCAGCGCCGGCTACCGCATGCGCTCGGCGCGGGCGCTGCTGCAGCGCTTCTGGCTGGAGACACGCCCGCAGGATCCGCTGCCCGCCAGCGCTACACAAGTGTGGAGCGCCGCATGAGCGTCGGAGACAGCCGCCCGCACGAATCGGCCCACCTGCACGTCAGCGGCCAGGCCACCTACATCGACGACATCCCCGAGGCAGCCGGCACGCTGCACGCCGCGCTGGGCCTGTCGCCGGTGGCGCATGGCCGCTTGATCGCCATCGACCTGGACCGCCTGCGCGCCCAACCCGGCGTGGTGGCGGTCTTGACCGCCGCCGACATCCCCGGCACCAACGACTGCGGCCCCATCGTGCACGACGACCCGGTGCTGGCCGACGGCACGCTGCGTTACCTGGGCCAGCCGGTGTTCGCCGTCATCGCCAGCAGCCGCGAATTGGCCCGGCGTGCGGCGGCGCTGGCCAAACAGGTGATCACCTGCGAGCCGCTGCCCGCGCTGCTGGACGCACGCGCCGCCCACGCCGCGCAGCAGTACGTGGTGCCGCCCATGGTGCTGGCACGCGGCGATGCCGATGCCGCGCTGGCCACGGCGCCGCACCGGCTGCGCAGCAGCTTCAGCCTCGGCGGGCAGGAGCAGTTCTACCTGGAGGGCCAGATCAGCTACGCGCTGCCGCAGGAGGGCCGCACGCTGCTGCTGCACTGCTCCACCCAGCACCCGAGCGAGATGCAGCAGGTGGTGGCACATGCGCTGCACTGGAGCGCGCACCAGGTGCAGGTGGTGTGCCGGCGCATGGGCGGCGGTTTTGGCGGCAAGGAGTCGCAGTCGGCGGTGTTCGCCGTCATCGCCGCCGTGGCTGCCGTGCAGTTGCAGCGGCCGGTGAAACTGCGTGTGGACCGCGACGACGACTTCCTCGTCACCGGCCGGCGCCACCCCTTCGAGTTCGACTGGGACGTGGGTTTCGATGACCAGGGGCGCATCCTGGGTGTGGTGGTGGACCTGATCGCCAACGCCGGCCACAGCGCCGACCTGTCGCCGCCGGTGATGACACGCGCGCTGTGCCACTTCGACAACGCCTACTGGCTGCCGCATGTGCGCATGAACGGCTACTGCGCGAAGACGAACACGCAGAGCAACACGGCCTTCCGCGGCTTTGGTGGGCCACAGGGTGCGCTGGCGGTCGAGGTGATCCTGGACGACATCGCAAGGCACCTGGGGCTGGACCCGCTGGCCGTGCGGCGCGCCAACTTCTACGGAACGACGGAGAGCAACGTCACACCGTATGGCCAGGTGGTGGAAGACAACGTGATCCACGGCCTGGTGGACCAGTTGGCGCGCAGCGCCGAGGTCGACCAGCGCCGTGCGCAGATCACCGCCTTCAACGCCGGCAGCCCGGTGCTGAAGAAGGGCCTGGCGCTGACGCCGCTGAAGTTCGGCATCTCCTTCAACGTCGCGCACTTCAACCAGGCCGGTGCACTGGTGCACGTGTACGCCGACGGCTCGGTGCTGGTGAACCACGGCGGCACCGAGATGGGCCAGGGCCTGAACACCAAGGTGGCGCAGGTGGTGGCGCACGAGCTGGAGGTGCCCTTCGAGCTGGTGCGCGTGACCGCGACCGACACCCACAAGGTGGCCAACACCTCGGCCACCGCTGCCAGCACCGGCAGCGACCTGAACGGCAAGGCGGCGCAGGACGCCGCGCGCCAGATCAAGCACCGTCTGGCCGCGTTTGTGCAGGCCCACCCGCAGCACGCCGCCCTGCCCTGGCCACAGCTGGTGGCCCAGGCCTACATGGCCCGTGTGCAGCTGTGGAGCGACGGTTTTTACGTCACCCCCGGCCTGCACTGGGACCGAGTCAAGCTGCAGGGCAAGCCGTTCTTCTACTTCGCCTACGGCGCGGCGGTGAGCGAGGTGCTCGTCGACACGCTGACCGGCGAACACCGGCTGCTGCGCGCCGACCTGCTGCACGACGCCGGCCGCTCGCTGAACCCGGCCCTGGACATCGGCCAGATCGAAGGCGCCTTCATCCAGGGCATGGGCTGGCTGACGATGGAAGAGCTGGTCTGGCACCCCTCGAGCGGCCTGCTGCTCACGCACGCGCCCAGCACCTACAAGATCCCGACCGCCAACGACTGCCCGGCGGTTTTCAACACGGCGCTGTACGACAACGGCAACGTGGCCGACAGCATCCACCGCAGCAAGGCCGTGGGCGAGCCGCCGCTGCTGCTGCCCTTCAGCGTGCTGCTGGCCATCCGCGATGCGGTGTCGGCGGTCGGCGGCCACCGCGTGCAACCGCCATTGCGCGCCCCGGCCACGCCCGAGGCGGTGCTGGACGCGCTGGACGCGGTGCGCGCGGCGGCGGCATGAGCGAGCCGGGCCGTTCCCAAGCGCTCATCCCGAAGTGCGGAGCACGAAGGGTAGTCCAGTGAGCCCGGACGCAGTCCGCCGCACCGCCGCCACGTGGGGGGCCCAAGGGCAGGACGCGGTGATCGTCGAGGTGCTGACGCACCGCGGCTCGGTGCCGCGCGAAACCGGCACGCGCATGCTGGTGGGTGCCACCGAGGTGGCCGGCACCATCGGTGGCGGGCACCTGGAGCTGCAGGCCATCGCCCGCGCGCGCGCCGGGCGCTTCGCCGATTGGGCCGTGGCCCTGGGGCCGACGCTGGGCCAGTGCTGCGGCGGCGCGCTCACGCTGCGCTTCCAACCGCTGACGGCCGAGACGCTGGCGCTGTGGCCCGAGCCCGTGCCACGCTTCGCGCTGCAGCTCTACGGCGCCGGCCATGTGGGCCGCGCCATCGTTCGGCTGCTGGCGGACATCGATTGCCGGGTGCAGTGGATCGATGAACGAGAAACAGAGTTTCCCGCCGGCCCGCTGCCACCGCACATCCAGCCGCTGTGTGTGGACGCACCCGAGGCCGAGGTGGCTGCCGCGGCGCCCGGCACCCACTTCCTGGTGCTCACGCACAGCCACGACCTGGACCAACGCATCACCGAAGCCGTGCTGAAGCGGGGCGACTTCGGCTTCCTGGGCCTGATCGGCAGCGCCAGCAAACGCGCGCGGTTCCTGCACCGCTTCGAAGAGCGTGGCATCGCGCCCGAGGTCCTGGCGCGGCTCACCTGCCCCATCGGCCTGCCGGGCATCGCCGGCAAGGAGCCGGGGGTGATCGCGGTGGCGGTGGTGGCGCAGCTGCTTCAGCGGGCCTGAGACAGCAGCGCGGCGGCTGCACGCAGCAGCCGCCGATCGTCACCAAAGCGCCCGATCAGTTGCACACCCAGCGGCAAACCGTTGGCCCCTGACAGCAGCGGCAGGCTGATCGCCGGCAGGCCCGCGAAGCTGGCGAGTGTGCACATCACCGGGTCGCCGGTGCTGGCCAGGCCGGCGGGCGCGGTGCCCAGCGCGGCCGGCATGGCCAACGCGTCCAGGCCGTGTTCATCGAACCACAGGCTGAAGGCGGCGCGCAGCGCCAGCGCGGCGTCGCGGCCCTGTTGCAGGTCGGCTGATGCCGTCCGCAGACCCCGTTCGATCTGGCCTTGCAAAGAAGCCGACAGCTGCGTGCGGTCCAGCGCCGCAAAGGCCTGGCCGATCTCGGCTTCCATCACCACGCGGTGCTGTTCGATGGCCGTGTCGCAGCCGGTCGGCAGAGCCACCGCGGGCAGCCCCTGGGCGTGTTGCCAGGCGCGGCAGGCCGCTTGCGCATCGGGCGCCACGCGGTCCCAGGCAATGCCATCGAACCAGGCCAGCGCCGGCGAAAGCGGCGCCAGATCGGGCACCGCTTCATCGGCCAACACGGCCGCCAGCAGCGCGGCCTCTTCGACGCTGTTGGCAAACACGCCCACGCAGTCGAAGCTGGGCGACTGCTCCAGCACGCCGTCGCGCGGGATGCGGCCGGCGCTGGGCTTGAACCCCACCACGCCGCAGAACGACGCCGGCCGCAGCACCGAGCCGTTGGTCTGCGTACCCACGGCCAGCGGCACCATGCCGGCGGCCACCGCCGCGGCCGAACCGCTGGACGAACCGCCGGGTGTGTGGGCCGGGTGGTGCGGGTTGCGCGTCGGCCCGGGTGCGTAGGTGGCCAGCTCGGTGGTCACGGTCTTGCCCATCACCAGCGCGCCGGCGTGTTTCAGGCGCTGCACCAGCAGCGCATCCACCGACGGCTGGCGACCGGCGTGCAACACGGTGCCGTTCTGCGTCGGCAGGTCGGCCGTGTCGATGATGTCCTTCAGGCCCACGGGCACGCCGTGCAGCGGGCCGGCCGGCGGCGCTGCATCGGCGGCTTCTGCCTGGCGCAGCAGGGCGGCGCGGTCCAGCACCACCCAGGCCTGGACCTGCGGCTCGACGGCGTCGACGCGTGCGAGCAACGCCCGCACGCGCTCCACCGCGGGGGATGGAACCGCACGCGACCGCGTGCTCACCGGTACAGCACCGTCGGCAGCCACAGGCCGATCGCCGGGAACTGGTACAGCAGGATGATCGCCAGCACCTGGATGCCCATGAAGGGCAGCATGCCGGCGAAGATCTGGTTCAGCGTCACGTGTTTCGGCGCCACGCCCTTCAGGTAGAAGGCACTCATCGCCACCGGCGGGCTCAGGAAGGCGGTCTGCAGGTTCAGCGCCACCAGCAGGCCGAAGAACAGCGGATCGACACCGAAGTTGTCCAGCAGCGGGATGAAGATGGGCATGAAGATCACGATGATCTCGG
>JADMJD010000175.1 GCA_018780805.1 Rubrivivax sp.
TGAAGGTGGAGCGCACGCGCGGCTTCGGCGCCGAGGTGGTGCTGCACGGCGACAGCTTCGACGCCGCGCGCGAGCGCGCGCTGCAGATCGCAGCCGAACAAGGCCTGAGCTT
Organism: Rubrivivax sp.; assembly: GCA_018780805.1. Lineage (GTDB taxonomy): Bacteria > Pseudomonadota > Gammaproteobacteria > Burkholderiales > Burkholderiaceae_C > Rubrivivax. Next base: position 113 of record JADMJD010000175.1, read on the forward strand.
TGTGCACCCCTTCGACGACGCCGACGTCATCGCCGGCCAGGGCACCATCGCGCTGGAGATGCTGCAGGCCCAGCCGGACCTGGACACACTCGTCATCGCGGTGGGCGGTGGTGGCCTGATTTCCGGCATCAGCACCGCGGTGCGTGCGCTCAAGCCGGATGTGCAGATCATCGGCGTGCAGACGGCGCGTTTCCCGGCGATGGTGAACGTGGTCAAGGGCACGGCGCACCCGCAGGGCAGCAGCACCATCGCCGAGGGCATTGCGGTGGGCCAGCCGGGCCGGCTGACGCGCCAGATCATCGGCGCGCTGGTGGACGACCTGGTGCTGGTGGAAGAAGGCGACATCGAGCAGGCCATCGTGATGCTGCTGGAGATCGAAAAAACCCTGGTCGAAGGCGCAGGCGCCGCCGGCCTGGCCGCACTGCTGAAAGACCCGGCACGTTTTGCCGGCAAAAACGTCGGCCTCGTGCTGTGCGGCGGCAACATCGACCCGCTGCTGCTGCAGGCCATCATCGGCCGCGGCATGGTGCGTGCCGGGCGGCTGGCGCGCATCCGCGTGGCGGCGCGCGACACGCCGGGTGTGTTGGCGCGCATCACCGCGGTGGTGGCCGAGGTCGGCGCCAACATCGAAGAGGTGCACCACCAGCGCGCGTTTTCGATGCTGTCGGCGCAGAACGTCGAGGTCGAGCTGGTGCTGCAGACGCGCAACCCGGCGCATGTGCAGGCCGTGATCGCGGCGCTGCACGGCGCGGGTTTCGAAGCGGCGGCGTACTGAACCGGGCTGTCAGCGCCGTGTCACGGGCCACGTGCTACATTCGCGCCATGCGTCTGGCTTCCGTCCTTTTTACCTACTTTTGGTTCTCGCACCGCACGGCGGCTGGAGAGGCAAGCGCGTAGGCTGACAAGACACACGCACCCCACCAAACCGCCGGCAACCCCGGCGGTTTTTTGTTGTCTGGAGCATTCACCATGACCGACCCCCGCATCGCCCTGAGCGAAAAGACCAGCGAAACCGATGACCAGCGCATCCTGGACGTGGTGCCGCTGCCGCCGCCGGAACACCTGATCCGCTTCTTCCCGATCGCCGGCACGCCAGTGGAGCGGCTGGTGAGCCAGACCCGGCAAGCCGTGCGACGCATCCTGCACGGCCAGGACGACCGCCTGCTGGTGGTCATCGGCCCCTGCTCCATCCACGACCCGGTGGCCGCGGTGGAGTACGCCCGCAAGCTGAAAGCGCTGCGCGAACAACACGCCGGCGAGCTGGAGGTGGTGATGCGCGTGTACTTCGAAAAACCGCGCACCACCGTCGGCTGGAAGGGACTGATCAACGACCCCTACCTGGACGGCAGCTTCCGCATCCACGAGGGCCTGCGCATCGCACGCCAGCTGCTGGTGGACATCAACCGCCTGGGCGTGCCGGCGGGCAGCGAGTTCCTGGACACCATCAGCCCGCAGTACATCGGCGACCTGATCGCCTGGGGCGCCATTGGCGCACGCACCACCGAAAGCCAGGTGCACCGCGAGCTGGCCTCGGGCCTGAGCGCACCCATCGGCTTCAAGAACGGCACCGACGGCAACCTGAAGATCGCCTGCGACGCCATCCACGCCGCCAGCCAGCCGCACCACTTTCTGTCGGTGCACAAAAACGGGCAGGTCGCCATCGTGTCAACCCACGGCAACGCCGATTGCCACGTGATCCTGCGCGGCGGCAAGACCCCCAACTACGACGCCGCCAGCGTGGCCGCGGCCTGCGCGGCACTGGAAGCGGCCGAGCTGCCCTGCCGCCTGATGGTGGACTGCAGCCACGCCAACAGCAGCAAGCAGCACCAACGGCAGGTGAACGTAGCGCAGGACATCGCGGCCCAGCTGGCCGGAGGCAGCCGCTGCATCTTCGGCGTGATGGTGGAGAGCCACCTGCACGCCGGCGCGCAGAAGTTCAACCCCGGCCAGCACGACCCGGCCGAGCTGACCTACGGCCAGAGCATCACCGACGCCTGCATCGGCTGGGACGATTCCGCCGCCGTGCTGCAAACCCTGGCCGACGCGGTGAAGGCCAGGCGCGCCCGTTGAACCCGCGCACACAATCGCGGGCATGCCGAGCCGCAAGACACCGCCCGCCGATCTTGAATCCCTGCGCCAGAAGGTGCTGAGCGACTGGGGCCTGGCGCCCCCGCCCGGGCCCGCCCCTGCCCATCACCCCGCCAAACCCCCCGCCGACGACACAGCGCATGTGTTCGACGCGTTGTGCCTGGCCGGCGCACCCCGCGGCAAGACCTGGATCGCCCACTTCACCAAGGGCCTGGGCTGGCGCGCCGCCAGCGGCGAGCACAACCTCACGCTGGAAGAGGTGGCCACGGCGCTGCAGGCGCTGAAGGCCCAGGGCCGCATCCACGCCGACGACGGTTTCGGCTGGCAGGTACGACCCGACGCCTGGGGCGCGCGCTGGCCGGCGCTGCGCGCCCACCCGCAGGTGGGCGACTTCTGGCGCCTCTGGGTCTGGGCCACCAACGGGGCCAGCGGCCGGCCGGAGCAACCCGGCTGGGCCTCGGTGCGCAGCGACGCCGACGCCGTGGCCCTGGCCCGCCTGGTGCTGATGGCCCACCCGAGCCCGGAAGAATTCAACCGGCTGGCGCAGCAGGTGCTGGGCCGTGCCGCCACGCCCTCGGCGATGCTGGCCGCCTTGTCGCAGCCCTTCGACCCCGCTTTCCTGGCCGAGCTGCCACCGGCGCTGTTGTGGGGCCTGCTGAACACGCTGGACAACCTCAGCGGCGAACGCCTGATGCAGCACCCGGCGCTGGTGGCCTGGCTGGACGCCGCCGCCGACGCCGCCGGGCGCGCCCTGCCGCCGCCGCTGCGCATCCGCCTGGCCGAACGCCGGCTGCACCGCGGCGATGTCGCCGGCATGCAGCGCCTGGCCGCCGCAGAAACCAAGCTGATGCGCGCCGTGTTCGACGCCGCCGCCGCCGCGCACGGCGGGCAGTGGGTGGCGGCCAGCACGGCCTTCGCCGCGGCACTGAAGACCCTCACGCAGGACTTCGGCAAACGCCGCGGCCTGCTGCCCTTCAGCCTGGTGCAATGGCAGCTCTGGGCGCTGCTGGCCCAGCCCGACCCGGCCGCCTGGGTAGCCGCGCGCAAGCTGGCGCTGGCCGAATCGGGCAGCCGCAGCCCGTCGTCACACGACATCTGGGGCCGCTTTGCCCATGCCGCAGCGGTGCGGCTGGGCGATGCCACGCTGGAGCCCTCGGCCTTCGAGGCCCCACACGACCGCTGGGGCCCCACGCTGCGCGAAGACGACGCCGACCGCGTGATCCTGGCGGCCTGGCTCGGCCTGTCGGGCAAAGACACGCCCACGGGCTGGAAGGGCCCGACGCTGACGCTGGTCAGCCAGCACCTGCACCAGATCGGCCTGCCCTGGAAAGCCGACCTGCTGGCCCAGGCCTGCAAACGCCTGGACCTGCCGGTGCCCCCGCGCCCGGCCGACGCCGCACCGGCCTGGCCGGTGGCCTGGTTCGGCACACCCAGCGAGGCCTGGCAGGACGCGCTGGCCGCCATCGCCGCGCTCGATGCCGGTGGCCCGGCCGCCGCGCGCGAGCCGGCCGCCACGCTGCACTGGCTGCTGACGCTGGACAAACAGGCCCGCCCCTTCGACCTGCAGGCCTTTGAGCGCAGCAGCGGCCCGCGCAGCGGCGGCAAGCTCAAACCCGTGTCGGCCGCAGCGCTGAAAAAACGCGCGCGGCTGGACGTACACGACGCCGCCGTCGCGCGCTGCCTGAAGGCCCTGGCCTGGGACGCGCGGGTCTTGTTCTTCGACCTGGCCGGCGCCGCCACGGCGCTGATCGGCCACCCCGACCTGGCCCTGGGCGACGCGCCGGACCAGCCCGTGCAGCTGTCCGAGGGCCAGCCGACCGTGGAGTGGCAAAAGGCGGGCGACGGCTTCCGGCTGCGGGTGGAAGAGCCGCTGCTGGACGACCCGCCACCCGAGCTGCTGTACCACTGGCGCGGCAGCGACCCCGAAGCCGAACAGGGCCGCCGCAACACCGTGCGCGTGGTGCGCGACGGCGCCGGCCATGCACGGCTGATCCGCGTCAACGCGGCGCAGCGGCGTGTGGCCGAGCTGGCCAACAAGGCCTGGGCCGTGCCGGCCGCAGCCGAAGCCGCCGTGGAAGGCACGTTGCGTGTGCTGGCGCGCCACTTCACGTTGCACAGCGACGCGGCCGGCGGCCGCGAGGTGCCGGCCGAACCCCGCCTGGTGGCGCAACTCACACCCCGCGGCGCCGCGCTGCAGCTGCGTGTGGGCGTGCGGCCTTTCGGCGCCTTCGGGCCCTTGTTGCAGCCTGGCAGCGGCCGCGCACGGGTCGTGGCGCTGCACGGCGGTGAATCACTCGCCGCCGAGCGTGACCTGGCCGCCGAACGCCAGCACCTGGCCACGCTGGCCGAGGCCTTGCCCTTCCTGGGCGACGCCGACGACGGCGGCCGCTGGTTGATCGACGAACCCGAGCTGGGCCTGGCCGCGGTAGAGACCCTGGGGCAGCTGCCCGCGGTGATCACACTCGAATGGCCGCAGGGCCAGCCGCTGAAGGTGCTGACACCGCCCAAGCCCATGGTGCTGAAGGTGCGCAGCGGGCGCGACTGGTTTGCCGTCGACGGCACGCTGGAGGTGGACGAACAGCAGGTGCTGACGCTGCGCGAACTGCTGGCGCTGTGGAACGAGGCCAAGGGCAGCCGCTACCTGCCGCTGGCCCCGGGCGCCTGGCTGGCCCTCACCGAGCGCCTGCGCCAGCAGCTGGCCGAGCTGCAGGCCCTGGGCGAGCGCAAGGACGACGACCTGCGCCTGCCGGCGGCCGCTGCCGCGTGGCTGGCCCAGGCCGGCGATGAGAGCGCACCGCAGGGTGACGCCGCCTGGCGGAAACGACTCGCGCGGCTGGAAGAAGCCGCCACGCTGGCGCCGGACGTGCCGGCGGCGCTGCAGGCCACGCTGCGGCCCTACCAGACCGAAGGTTTCCAGTGGATGGCGCGGCTGGCCCACGCCGGTTTTGGTGCCGTGCTGGCCGACGACATGGGCCTGGGCAAAACCCTGCAGACGCTGGCGCTGCTGCTGCAGCGCGCACAGACCGCGGTGGGCCCGGCCCTGGTGGTGGCGCCCACCTCGGTGGTGGCCAACTGGGCCGAAGAGCTGCAGCGTTTTGCGCCCAGCCTGCGTGCCGTCACCTACGCCGAAAGCGGCCGCAGCGCCACGCTGGCCGATCTGGGCGCGGGCGACGTGCTGCTGGTCAGCTACGGCCTGCTGCTGCGCGACGCCGAGGCCTTTGCCGGCCGCGCCTGGGGCACGCTGGTGCTGGACGAAGCCCAGGCGCTGAAAAACGCCGCCACCCAGCGCGCCAAGGCCGTGGCCGAGCTGCAGGCGGACTTCCGCTTGGCGCTCACCGGCACGCCGGTGGAAAACCGGCTGGCCGACCTGTGGTCGCTGATGAATCTGCTGAACCCCGGCCTGCTGGGCAACGACCGGCGGTTTGCCGAGCGTTTTGGCAACCCCATCGAACGCCTGCAGGACGCGCCCGCGCGCCAGCGCCTGAAGCGCCTGGTCGCGCCCTTCATCCTGCGCCGCACCAAGGCCCAGGTGCTGAGAGACCTGCCGCCGCGCACCGAGACCGTCTGGCACGTCGAACCCGACGCCGAAGAACGCGCGCTGCTGGAGGCGCTGCGCCGCGACGCCACCGAACGTGTGGCGCGCCTGCCCGGCCCGCAGCGCGCCTTCCAGGTGCTGGCCGAGCTGACCCGGCTGCGCCGCGCCGCCTGCGACCCGCGCCTGGTGGCGCCGGAACACGCACGCCCCGGCGCCAAGGTGCAGGCCTTCGGCCAGCTGGCGGCCGACCTGGCCGCGGCCGGCCACCGCGCGCTGGTCTTCAGCCAGTTCACCGATTTCCTGGACCTGCTGGGCGCGCAGCTGGACAGCCAGGGCATCCCGCACCAGCGGCTGGACGGCAGCACACCGGCGGCCACGCGGGCGCAGCGTGTGGCGGCCTTCCAGCGTGGCGAAGGCACGGTGTTCCTGATCAGCCTGAAGGCCGGTGGCTTCGGTCTGAACCTGACGGCCGCCGACTACGTGGTGATCGCCGACCCCTGGTGGAACCCGGCCGCCGAGGACCAGGCCAGCGGCCGCGCGCACCGCATCGGCCAGCAGCGGCCGGTCACGGTCTACCGGCTGGTGACCACGGGCTCGGTGGAAGAACGCATCGTCGCGCTGCACCACGACAAACGTGCGCTGGCCGACAGCCTGCTGGACGGCCAGGACAGCGCGGCGCCGCTGGACGCGGAGGCCTTGCTGGCGCTGTTGCGCGAATGACGCGCGAGTGATCAGCCGACTCAACCGCTGACGAGCGCCGCCGCCAGCACGTTGTGCCGCGCCACGTGGCGCGGCAGCTCCAGCGTCTGCAGTTCGCCGTCGCGCACCACCACCTGGCCGTTGACGATGCTGTGCAACACACGCGGCACCTGGCAGAAGAACAGCGCGGCCAGCGGATCGTGCTGGGCACCGGCCAGGCCGATGTGATCCAGCGGCACGGTCACGATGTCGGCCGCCATGCCGGGTGCGAGTGCGCCGATGTCGTCGCGGCCCAGCACGCGGGCGCCACCCAGCGTGGCGATCTCCAGCACCTCGCGCGCCGTCAGCGCCGCCGGCCCGTGGCCCACACGTTGCAGCAGCAGCGCCAGCCGGGCTTCGCCCAGCAGGTGGCCGCTGTCGTTGCTGGCCGAGCCGTCCACCGCCAGGCCCACGGGCACACCGGCATCGCGCATCGCACGGATGGGCGCGATGCCCGAGGCCAGGCGCATGTTGGAGCCGGGGCAGTGCGCCACGCCAGTGCCGGTGCGCGCGAAAAGCGCAATACCCGCCGCATCCAGCTGCACGCAGTGCGCGTGCCACACGTCGGGCCCCAGCCAGCCCAGCTGCTCGGCGTATTCGGCGGGTGTGCAGCCGAACTTCTCGCGCGTGTAGGCAATGTCCTTGTGGTTTTCGGCCAGGTGCGTGTGCAGCGACACGCCATGCCGACGCGCCAGCAGCGCCGCATCGCGCATCAGGCCCGGGCTGACGGAAAACGGGCTGCAGGGCGCGACGACGATGCGCTGCATGGCGAAGCGCGCCGGGTCGTGCCAGCGCTGGATCAGGCGCTCGGTGTCGCGCAGGATGGCTTCTTCGTCTTCGACCACGCTGTCCGGCGGCAGCCCGCCGCGGCTTTGCCCGACGCTCATCGCACCGCGCGCGGCGTGGAAGCGGATGCCGATCTGAGCCGCCGCTTCCAGCGTGTCGTCCAACCGGGTGCCGTTGGGGAAGAGGTAGAGGTGGTCACTGCTGGTGGTGCAGCCCGACAGCAGCAGCTCGGCCGCGGCGGTCTGCGTGGAGACAAAGGCCATCTCCGGCGTCAACCGCGCCCAGACCGGGTACAGGGCCTGCAGCCAATCGAAGAGCTCGGCGTCCTGCGCGGCGGGCAGCACGCGCGTGAGCGTCTGGTAGAAGTGGTGGTGCGTGTTGACCAGCCCGGGGATGACGATCTGGCCCTGCGCATCGATCACCGTGTCGGCCGTGGCCGGCAGTTCATCGCTGCGGCCCACGGCTTCGATGGCGTTGTCGCGCACGAAGACGGCACCGTCGGCGATCTCGCGCCGCTGGGCGTCCATCGTGACCAGCAGCTGGGCGTGGTGGATCAGGAGGGTGGGCATGTCAGGCTCTGCGTCGGGCTTGTGCAGCGTCTGATGATGGCGGCAGCACAGGGTGTCCCGGGCGGGCTGCGTCGCACGAATCCGGCGCTCGGCGCTGCGCGCCGACTCCCCTGCGCTTCTCGGT
>JADMJD010000225.1 GCA_018780805.1 Rubrivivax sp.
GCGTCATCACGCCGCTGTAGATGCCGCCCAGCAGCACCACCGGCATCATCAGCGCCGGCAGCGCCTGCCAGGTGAGCGGCAGAAACTCGCGCATCGGCACCGCACGTTCGACCGGGAAGTTGCGCCTGTGCGCCAGCCAGCCGTTGAGCACCATCATCACCAGCGTCATCACCAGGCCCGGGATCACACCCGCGGCAAACAGGTAGCCGATGGAGGTGTCGGAGATCAGCGCATACAACACCAGCGGGATCGACGGCGGGATGATGGGGCCGATGGTGGCCGTGGCCGCGGTGATGGCCGCGGCGTAGGCCGGTGTGTAGCGGCCGTCCTTGGTCATCATGTCCATGGTCAGCTTGCCAACGCCCACCACGTCGGCGATGGCCGAGCCGGACATGCCGGAAAAGATCAGCGACGACACCACGTTGACATGGCCCATGCCCCCGCGGAAACGGCCCACCAGCGCGTTGCACCAGGCCAGCAGCCGGTCGCTGAGTGAACCCATGTTCATGATCTCGGCCGCCAGGATGAACAGCGGGATCGCGAGCAGCGTGTACGAGTTGTTCAGGCCTTGCAGCAGCTGCTCGGCGGCTATGCCGACGTCCTGTCCCGAGACCAGCAGGTACAGCACCGAGCTGACGATCATCGACAGCCCGATGGGCAACCCGAGCAGGCTGAGCACCAGGATGGCCACCACGCACCAGCTGAAGGGCGACATCAGCGCCGTCATGTGGTGGACCCGCCGTCACCGAGCATGTGGCCGTCTTCGACCAAGCGGCCACGCAGCGCATCCCAGGCAATGCCGGCGTGGCGAACACTCATCGCGAGCACGAACACCACGTAGATCGAAAAGACCCAGTTGAACGGGATGCCAAAGTTGGCGGTGGATTCGACCTTCATGAACGTCACGTAGGACCAGGTGGCGGGCAGCGAGACCAGCAGCAGCGCCACCGCGCAGCCGCTGCCCAAGAGCGTGAAGCCGCGCCGCACACCGCGTGGCAAGTGGCTGTAGAGCATGTCGAAGCGGATGTCCTCGCGGTTCGTCATCACGAAAGACGCGCCCCACAGGATGCCCCAGAGCCAGACCAGCGTGCAGAGCTCATCCGTCCAGCCCACGGGCCAGTTCAGCACGTAGCGGAAGACCACCTGCAGGATGAAGGCGATGAACATCACCGCCATCATCCCCACCAGCACCGCTTCGGCGCCGCGCCGCAGCGCGGCGATCACAGCGCGTTGATCCGTTCGAGCATGCCCGGCGTCCAATCCTTGGCGAACTTGCTCGTGGCGTAGACCCCCAGCACGTGCTTGCGGAAGGCCGCCACATCAGGCGTGTAGATGTCCAGGCCCTGCTGCTTGAAGAAGGCCACCAGCTCGGACTCGTCCTTCTGTGCCTGCGCGGTGATGGCGTCGGCAAACTGGTCGGCCGCGGTCTGCAGCGACTTCTGCTGCGCCGGGCTGAGCGACTGCCACTTCTTCAGCGCGATGGCAAACAGGTTGTTCGCCACCAGGTGGCCGGTGAGCACGATCTGCGAGGTGACTTCGTAGAACTTCATCACCTTGTTGGCGCCCAGCGGGTTGTCCTGCGCGTCGATGGCACCGGTCTGCAACGCGGTGTAGACCTCGGTGAAGGCCACCGGCACCGGGTTGGCGCCCAGCGACGAGCCCACGAACTGCCAGCCCTCGCCGCCCGGCATGCGCAGCTTGATGCCGGCCAGGTCGGCCGGGGTCATGATCTTCTTCTTGGGCTTGAGGTTCAGGTGGCGCGTGCCGATGTAGGGCACCGACAGCACCTTGATGCCCATCTGGTCTTCCATCGCCTTGTTCAGCTCGCGGCCGACATCGCTGGCGAAGACCTTCTTCATGTGTGCCGCATCGCGGAACAGGTAGGGCGTGGTGGTGATGGACCAGGCCGGGATCTGCTTTTGCACATCGAACGCGGCCAGGTTGGCCATGTCCAGGTTGCCGCGCTGCATCGCCACCGGCTCGGTGCCCTGCTTGAACAGCGTGGCGCCGAAGTAGGGCTTGAACTCGAAGTCGGCACCCAGCGCCTTGCCGAACACATCCTTCAGGATCGCGGCGCGCGGGTCCTGCTCGGTCACGGTGTCGGAGTAGGTCAGCGTGACCTTGCCCTGGGCTCGGCCCCAGGGCGACAAGGTGGCGGCGGCCAGACCGGCCGCGCCAGCCAGCCAGGTGCGACGGGGAATCATGTTCGACATGTTTGTCTCCTTCAGGGCCGTGACACGGCGTTGGGCACGGGACGCATGATGTACGAATCGGTTAATTAACGTCAATGATGGACTGGCCCGGGAATACCCTGAAAACAGAGACAATCTGCTCGCGAGCGGCTGACGCAGCGTCTTGAACTTGCAGTTTATGAACCGTTCGGTACATACTGATCCGTGTTTCAGCTGCGATACCGACCATGAGCCTGGCGATGCCCGTGCCCGCTGTCCTCTCCACCTGCCCCGGGGCGGCGCCAGCGGCGGGCCATGCCCTCGTCGGCCTGATCGGCGCCGGCATCCAGCGTTCGCTGACCCCGGCCATGCACATGGCCGAGGCCGGCCACCACGGCCTGCGCCTGCACTACCAGCTGATCGACCTGGACCGGGCCGGCGTGACGGCCGACGCCTTGCCGACGCTGATTTCGGCCGCACGCTGGATGGGCTTCACCGGCCTGAACATCACCTACCCCTGCAAACAGGCGGTGCTGCCGCTGCTGGACGAACTGTCCGACGAAGCACGGGCCATGGGCGCGGTGAACACGGTGGTCTTCCGCGATGGCCGGGCCGTGGGCCACAACACCGACGGCAGCGGCTGGCGCTGGGGTTTCCAGCAAACGCTGCCCGACGCCGACCTGTCGCGTGTGACGCTGCTCGGCGCCGGTGGTGCCGGTTCGGCCATTGCCCACGCGCTGATGCGCATGGGCACGGCACAACTGCTGCTGGTGGACGCCGCCCCGGCGCGTGCGGCGGCACTGGCGGCCGAGCTGAACCGCCTGTATGGCGGCAGCCGCGCCGTCGGCGAATCCGACGTGGCGCGGGCCGTGGCCGGCGCCAGCGGCCTGGTGCATGCCACGCCCACGGGCATGGACAAACTGCCCGGCCTGCCCTTGCCCGCGGAGTTGCTGCAGCCCGGCCTGTGGGTGGCCGAGATCGTGTACTTCCCGTTCGAGACCGCACTGCTGAAGGCCGCGCGCGCGCTGGGCTGCCGCACGGTGGACGGCGGCACCATGGCCGTCGGCCAGGCCATCGGCGCCTTCGAGCTGTTCACCGGCCTGCAGGCCGACGCCACACGTGTGTCAGCGCATTTCCGTCAACTCATCCGGGCCTGAACATGCGCCGCGCCATCGCCACCGTCTCGCTCTCCGGCATGTTGCGCGAGAAGCTGGAGGCCATCGCCGCCGCACGTTTCGACGGCGTGGAGATCTTCGAGAACGACCTGCTGCAGTTCCCCGGCAGCCCGCGCGATGTGCGCCGGCTGTGCGAAGACCTGGGCCTGCGCATCGACCTGTTCCAGCCCTTCCGCGATTTCGAGGGTGTGGGCCCGGCCCAGCTGCAGCGCAACCTGGACCGTGCCGAACGCAAGTTCGACCTGATGCAGGAGCTGGGCACCGACCTCGTGCTGGTCTGCTCCAACGTGCAGCCCGGGCTGGATGCCGACCCGGCCCTGATGGCCACCCAGCTGCGCGAGCTGGCCGAACGCGCCGGCCGCCGCGGCCTGCGCATCGGCTACGAGGCCCTGGCCTGGGGCACGGTGGTGAACCGCTTTGCGCAGGCCTGGGACCTGGTGCAACGCGCCGACCACCCGCACCTGGGGCTGATCCTCGACAGCTTCCACACCCTGGTGCTGAAGGATCACTGGCGCGCCATCGCCGGCCTGCCGGGCGAGCGCATCTTCTACGTGCAGCTGGCCGATGCGCCCTGGGTCCAGACCGACCCGTTGACACACAGCCGGCACTACCGCTGCTTCCCGGGCCAGGGCGAGTTTGACGTCGCGCCCTTCCTGGGCGCGGTGCTGGACGCGGGTTACACCGGGCCGATCTCGCTGGAGATCTTCAACGACGAGTTCCGCTCCGCCCCGGCACGCGCCAACGCCGCCGACGCGATGCGCTCGCTGCTGTGGCTGGAGGAGCAGGTGCGCGCCCTGCCTTCGCTGCACGCGCCGCACGACACGCACGGCGCCTCGCACCGCGTGCCGCTGCTGGACCCGCCGGCCCCGCCGGTGCACCACGGCTGGTCCTTCCTGGAGTTTGCGGTGGACGCGCCCACGGCCGAGCGCCTGAGCACCTACATCGCCGCGCTGGGTTTTGTGCGCATCGGCCGCCACCGCTCCAAACACGTGGAGCTCTGGGGCCAGGGTGATGTGCGCATCGTGCTGAACCTGGAGGAAGACTCCTTCGCGCGCAGCTATTTCGAACTGCATGGCACCTCGGCCTGCGCCGTGGCGCTGGCGACCGAAAACGCCGCGGCGGCGCTGGCACGCGCCGAAGCCCTGGGCTGCACCCGCGTGGCCGGGCGCGTGGGCGCGAACGAGCTCACCATTCCCGCCGTGCGCGCGCCCGATGGCAGCCTGGTCTACTTCTTCGACGTGCACCGCGGCGGCAGCCATGGCTTCGAGGCCGATTTTGTGATCGACCGGCCGCTGCCGGAAGACGCGGCCTTTGCACCGGCCGGCCGCATCGACCACATCGCGCAGGTCATCCCCGCAGGCCATGTGGAGCGCTGGGTGCTGTTCTACCGCGCGGTGCTGGGCCTGCAGCCCAAGGGCCAGGCGGTGCTGCACGACCCGTATGGCGTGATCCGCAGCCGGCCGCTGGAATCGGACAACGGCGCGCTGCGCTACGCGCTGAACGTGTCGGAGCGCGACAGCACCGCGGTGGCACGGTCGGTCGGCCAGTTCGGCGGCGCCGGTGTGCACCACATCGCGGTGGAAGTGCCCGATGCGGAAGTGGCCGTGCAGCGCCTGCGCGCCAGCGGCGCCACGCTGCTGCCGATCCCGGCCAACTACTACGACGACCTGGAAGCACGCTACGCGCTGGAACCAGCGCTGCTGGCGCGCTGGCAGGCGGCCGGGCTGATGTTCGAGCGCGACGCCGCGGGCGGCGAGTTCCTGCACGCCTACACCGTGCCCTTCGACGGGCGTTTCTACTTCGAGATCATCCAGCGCCGCGCTGGCTACAACGGTTACGGTGCCGTCGACGCGCCGGTGCGCCTGGCCGCGTTGGCACAATGGCAACACGCCCATCCCACGGCCTCTGCGGAACCCAACCGATGAAGATCCTGGTCCTGAACGGCCCCAACCTGAACCTGCTGGGCACCCGCGAGCCGCAGACCTACGGCGCCACCACACTGCCCGAGGTCGAGGCCCTGGTCACGGCCCTGGGCCAGGCCCGCGGTGCCACTGTGTTGTGTTTCCAGAGCAACCACGAAGGTGCGCTGATCGACCGCATCCACGCCGCGCGCACCGAGGCGGTGGACGCCATCGTCATCAACCCCGGTGGCCTGACGCACACCAGCGTGGCGCTGCGCGATGCGCTGGCCGGCGTGGCGATCCCGTTCATCGAGGTGCACATCAGCAATGTGCACAAACGCGAGGAATTCCGCCACCACTCCTACCTGTCGGGCATCGCGCTCGGGGTGCTGGCCGGCTTCGGGGTGGACGGCTACCGCATGGCCGTCACGCACCTGCTGGACAAGGCCAGCTGACGCGCGTCAGCGCAGCAGGTCCAGCAGCGTCAGCGTGTCCAGCCCGGCGCGCCGGCGGAAGGCACCACTGGCGGGTCCCGGGGCCAGCAAGAGGGCGTTCAGCAGCGGCAGGGCCGGCGTGGTGCCGGCGTCCGCCAGCAGCACGTGGCGGCCGGCACCGTCTTCTTCCAGCCGCGCGACCCAGCCCAGGGTCATCAGCAGTTCCAGCGTGGGCTCCACCTGCAGCGGGTCGGTGCGCAAGGCCGCGGCCAGATCGCCAGCCGTGAGGCCTTGGCGCGCATCTTCACGCGCCGCCGTCAACTCCTGCAGCACGGCCAGGGCGAGCTCGAAGCGGTGGCCCGGCGTGGCGCCGCGCCGTGCCACCCGCATCTGCAGGCTGGGTGCATAGGCCGCGATCACCGCGCCCAGCAGCACGATCACCCAGCCCAGGTAGATCCACAGCATCAGGATCGGCAGCGTGGCGAAGGTGCCGTAAACCGCCGAAAAGTTGGGCACCGCCTTCAGGTACCAGGCCAGCGCGCCCTTGGCCGTCTCGAAGGCCACGGCCACGAACAGGCCGCCGGCCAGCGCGTGCCGCCAGCGCACCCAGGTGTTGGGCACGTGGTGGAAGAGCCCGGCCATGCCGAGTGCCAGCAGCACGAACTCCAGCGTGTCCAGCAGCAGCGACACACCGCCCGGCAAGGCGCCGACAAACCCCTTGGAGGCCGACAGCGCGTAGGACGTCAGCGTGAAGCTGATGCCGATGATCAGCGGGCCCAGCGTCAGCGCGGCCCAGTAGATCAGCACGCGCTGCGCGATGGGCCGCGGCCGGCGCACGCGCCAGATGCTGTTGAGCGTGCGGTCGATGGTCAACATCGTGGCCAGCGCCGTGACACCCAGCACCACCACACCGACACCGCCCACGCTGCGCGCCTTGCTGGCGAACTGCGTCAGCGCACGCAGCACCGGGCGTGCAATCTCGTCGGGCACCAGGCTTTGCAGGAAGTACTTTTCCAGCCCGCCCTGGAAGCTGGCGAACATCGGGAAGGCGGTGAAGATGGCCAGCATCACCGTGAACAGCGGCACCAGCGCGATCAGCGTCGTGAAGGTCAGGCTGCCGGCGGTCAGGCCCAGGTGGTCTTCGCGGAAGCGCTGGCGCAGCGTGCGCAGCGTCTCGTACCACGGCCAGTCGCGCAGCGCCTGGGCCGCGTCGGCAACGCGGGTGCTCCAGGGCAGCGGGGCGGTGGAGGTGGACATGCTGGCTATGATGCCGCATGACCGAATCTGCCCGCCCTGCCGACGCCACAACGCGGCTCTCCCGCACGCTCGCGATGCTGGGCGTGGGTGGTCTGATCGTGCTCGGCCTGGCCTGGGAACTGTGGCTGGCGCCCACCGGCAGCGGCACGTTGGCGCTGAAGGTGCTGCCGCTGGTGCCCTTGTTGCCCGGGCTGTGGCGTTACCGCATGCGCAGCTACCGCGTGTTGAGCCTGCTGGTGTGGCTGTACTTCACCGAAGGTGTGGTGCGTGCCACCAGCGAAGGTGGCCTGGGCCAGGTGCTGGCGCTGGCCGAGGTGGCCCTGACGATGCTGGCCTTCGGTGCTTGCGCGCTGCATGTGCGCTGGCGGCTGCGCAAGGTGGCCACGCCATGACGGCAGGTTTGCTTTCCGCGTTGCGTGATGCCGTCGGCCCCGCCCAGGTGCTGACCGAAGGCGACCTGTCGGCCTGGACCCTGGACTGGCGCAAACGCTGGCAAGGCCACGCGCTGGCCGTGGTGCGGCCCGGCAGCACGGCCGAGGTGGCGGCGGTCGTGAAAGCCTGCGCGGCCCATGGCGTGAGCCTGGTGCCACAAGGCGGCAACACCGGCCTGGTGGGCGGCGGGGTGCCCGATGCCAGCGGCACCCAGGTGTTGCTGAGCCTGAGCCGCCTGAACCGCGTGCGTGCGCTGGACGCCGACAACCTGACGCTCACGGTGGAAGCCGGTGCCGTGCTGCAGGCGGTGCAGCAGGTGGCGGCCGAGGCCGGCCTGCTGTTCCCGCTGAGCCTGGCGGCCGAAGGCAGCTGCAGCATCGGCGGCAACCTGGCCACCAACGCCGGCGGCACCCAGGTGCTGCGTTTCGGCAATGCGCGCGAGCTCTGCCTGGGGCTGGAGGTGGTGACGGCCGATGGCGAGGTCTGGGACGGCCTCTCGGGCCTGCGCAAGGACAACACCGGCTACGACCTGCGCAACCTGCTGATCGGCAGCG
>JADMJD010000224.1 GCA_018780805.1 Rubrivivax sp.
CGGCCTGGCCGCTGGTCTATGCCACGGCCTTCAGCGGCTTCTACTGGGCCATGCTCGCTGTGCTGTGGGCGCTGTTCTTCAGGCCGGTGGGCTTTGACTACCGCAGCAAGATCCACCACGCCACGTGGCGCAGCACCTGGGACTGGGGCCTCTTCATCGGCGGTGCCGTGCCGCCGCTGATCTTCGGCGTCGCCTTCGGCAACCTGCTGCAGGGCGTGCCCTTCGGCTTTGACGACTACCTCATCAGCACCTACACCGGCACCTTCTGGCAGTTGCTCAACCCGTTTGCGCTGCTGGCCGGCGTGGTGAGCAGCGCGATGATCACGATGCACGGCGGCATGTACCTGGCGCACCGCACCGAAGGCGCGATCCAGCAGCGTGCGATGCGCGGTGCGGTGGGTGCGGCAGCGCTGATGGTGCTGGCCTTCGTCGGCGCCGGCGTGTGGCTCAAGTTCGGCGGCATCGAGGGCTTCGTGATCACCTCGGCCATCGACCCCGGCGCCCTGCCCGACCCGCTCGCCAAGACCGTGGCGCGCAGCGCCGGGGGCTGGTGGCTCAACTACGCCAAGCAGCCGCTGCTGTGGTTGCTGCCCGCCATCGGCATCGCCGGCGCCGGGGTTGCCGCTGCCCTGGTGCTGGCCCGCCACACGCTGAGCGCCTTCGTGGCCTCGGCGCTGGCCATCGTCGGCGTGATCGGCACGGCCGGCGCGGCGATGTTCCCCTTCGTGATGCCCTCGTCCACCCAGCCCAACGCCAGCCTGACGGTGTGGGACAGCGTGTCCAGCCACTTGACGCTGAGCCTGATGTTCTGGGCCACGCTGATCTTCATGCCACTGATCGTGGTCTACACCTCCTGGGCCTACCGCGTGATGCGCGGCAAGGTCACGCTTGCGCACATCCGCGCCAACCAACACACCGCCTACTGACTGTCAGCGGACCGTCTTCGGACCGTCTTCGGACAGTCAACAGAACTTGCGGCAAGGAGCCTCCCATGAACCCTACACTCCCCATCAGTTGCCCCTCCATCCAGGCGACCCCGCACGACCCCGACAAGCGGCTGTGGCTCATCGCCACCGGCGTGGCCGGCGGCGCTGCGGCGCTGGCAACCGCGGTGCCCTTCGTGTCCACGTTTGCACCGAGCGAACGTGCCAGGGCAGCCGGCGGCCCGGTGCAGGTGGACATCGCCGACATCCCGCCAGGTGGCGCCAAGACCGTGGAATGGCGCGGCAAACCGGTGTGGGTGGTGCGGCGCACGCCCGACATGCTGGCCGCGCTGGAGGGCCATGACGCCGAGCTGGCCGATCCGGCCTCGGCCCAGGACCAACAGCCGGCGTACGCGCGCAACCCCGCACGCGCCATCAGGCCCGAGGTGTTTGTCGCCATCGGCATCTGCACCCACCTGGGCTGCTCGCCCACGGATGTTCCCAAGGGCACGGCCAACCCCAGTCTGCCGGCCGACTGGCCGGGTGGTTTTTTCTGCCCCTGCCACGGCTCCACCTTCGACGGCGCCGGCCGTGTCTACAAAAACAAGCCGGCACCGACGAACCTGGAGATTCCGCCGCACCGCTATGCGGGCGAGACACAGATCCTCATCGGCGACGACGCCGCGGCCTGAAAGGACGCTGCCATGTGGTACTTCGCCTGGATGCTCGGCGTCGGTTTTGCGGTGCTGCTGGCCGTGCTGAACGCGATGTGGGGCGAAAACGAAGCCGCTCGTGCACAAGCCGCCCGCGATGGCGATGACGGAGCCACGCCATGAACACAGCGCCTGTGCCCACGCCGCCCCGCGTGCAGTGGCCCAGCCTGGCAGTGGCCCTGCTGATCATGGTGGGCGGCACACTCTATCCCCCGCTGATGGCCGACACCGCCGGCAAGGCCGACCACAACCTGGCGATGGCGCTGTTCTGGGCGATGAGCGCAGGTTTCGTGCGCGGCGTGGGCTTCGTGCCGCGGGCATGGGCCTGGCGCGTTCTCTTCTCCGGCTGGGCCTGTGCCACAGCATTGCTGCTGGCCGCCGTGCTGAAACTGCAGCACTGAAGCGCCGCAGGCACCGACCATGTACTTCCGACTCCTGCACGACGAACGCAGCGGCACGGTGAGCTACCTGCTGGCCGACCTGGATGCCGGCGAGGCCGTGCTGATCGACCCGCGCGGCGACGACGTTCCGGTGCTGGCCGCGATGCTCGACGAACATCAGTTGCGCCTGCGGTGGCTGCTGCGCACACACGAACACGATGCACTGTTGGCAGGCGAGGCCGCTGCGCTGGACGCCTTGGGTGCGCCGCGCATCCAGCACAAGACGGCGCAGGCCGTTCTGACCTTCGGCAGCGAACATGTCCAGGTCTTGCAGACGCCTGGCCACACGGCCGGCTGCCTGAGTTTCCTGTGGCGCGACCGCCTGTTCTGCGGCGGCCTGCTGGCCGTGGATGCCTGCCCCGTCCAGCCGCACCCGGCCTTGCCCGAGGCCATGTGGGACAGCGTCGTGAACGACGTCTTCAATCGGCCGGCCGAGACCCTGCTTTTCAGCGGCCACGCCCACCGTTCACGTGCCGTTTCCACCGTGCTGGAGCAGCGGCGCTGGCATCCCTGGTTCGGCGGGACCACGCGCGACGAGTACCTGGCACGGGTGCGTGCATTGCCTGCCGGCGATCCCGCCTGACCCATCCTTGCCACCGACCACGAGAACCGAGACCATGACCTCCGCCTACGCGCTCGGCATCAAGTCCCGCAACGGCCCCGCGCGCATCACCGTGCTGGGCACGGGCTTCGGCGCGCTGTCCACGGTGCGCGAACTGCGACGGCGTGACCGCGCCGCACGGATCACGCTGGTGGCACCCCGTGCCGAGCTGCACTACCTGCCCGGCATCATCTGGATCCCCAGCGGGCTGCGCACACGCGCCGACCTGGTGGTACCGCTGGACAAGTTCCTGCGCCGCATGAACGTGGACTTCCACGCGGCCGACGTCACCGGCCTGGCCGATGGCGGCCGCACCGTGCACACCAGCCACGGTGACATCACGAACGATGCGCTGGTCATCGCCACCGGCGGCCGTTTCATCAAGAAGCTGCCCGGCATCGAACACACGATCACGCCCTGCGAGGGCATCGCCGCGGCCGAGCGCATCCGCGACCGCCTGCGCGAGATGACCGGCGGCACCCTCGCGGTCGGCTTCGCCGGCAACCCCAATGAGCCCACCGCGGTGCGCGGCGGGCCGATGTTCGAGTTCCTCTTCGGCATCGACGAGCAGCTCAGGCGCGAAGGCCGGCGCGACCGCTTTCACATCGTCTTCTTCAACCCCAGCACAGAACCCGGCAACCGCCTCGGCCCCAAGGCCGTGAAGCACCTGCTGGATGAGATGGCGCGGCGCGGCATCCGCACCCACCTGGGCCACAAGATCCAGCGCTTCGACGCGGACAAGGTCGTGACCGAGGGTGGCGAATTTGCCGCCGACCTGATCCTCTTCATGCCTGGCATGACGGGCAACACGTGGTTCGACGCCACCGCCCTGCCGCGCTCGCCTGGTGGCCTGCTGCAGGCCGATGCGCACTGTCGCATCCCCGGCACGGAGCGCCTCTACGTGGTGGGTGATTCGGGCAGCTTCCCCGGCCCGGACTGGATGCCAAAGCAGGCGCACATGGCCGACCTGCAGGCGGCTGCAGCGGCACAGAACCTTCTGGCTGACCTGCAGGGCCAGGCGTCCAGTGCCACCTTCAAGGTCGAGCTGATCTGCATCGTCGACGCCATCGACCACGGGACGCTCATCTGGCGCACGCCCGCGCGCAACTGGCTGCTGCCGTCGGCCCGGCTGTTCCATTGGGCCAAACGCGGCTTCGAGTGGCACTACCTGCGGCAGTACCGCTGACCCTCAGGACCTCTGCCCATGAACACGACCTCTTGCCACCGAACCGGCCGACGGGCCTTCGCGACCACCTTTTCGACCGCCCTGCTGTGCGGCCTGGTGCTGGTGCTGCCCTTGGCCGCCGCTGCAGGGCCGTTGGCGGCCGGATCGGCCATGCCCACGCTGCACCTGAACGACCAGCACGACCAACCGGCCTTGGCGAGCACATCGACCCGGTGGGTGGTGTTCACGGCCGAGAAGCCCGTCAGCGACATGGTCAATGCCGTGTTGTCGGCAGAGCCGAGCGGCGTCACCGACCGTCTGCAGGTGCTCTACGTGGCCGACATCAGCCGCATGCCTGCACTGATCACGCGCATGTTTGCGTTGCCCAAGCTGCGCGAGCTGGCCTTCCCCATCGCCCTGGTGCGCGACACCACGCAGGCCGCCCAGGTGGCTGACATCCCTCGCGTCGCCGGCGGCGCCACGCTGCTGCGCCTGGACGCCGGCCGCGTGGCCCAGGTGGCCACGGCCCGCGACGGCGCTGAACTGCGCACGCTGCTGGGCCTCGCGGCCAAGCCGGCCACACCTTGAACCACGCCCGCCAGACCACTCCCTTCGTCAACCCCGTCCCCCGCCCTCTGGAGTCCTGAACCATGAACAAGTCACTGATCGTCGCCGCCGCACTGCTGTCCACCACCATCGCGGTGCAGGCCGAAGATCTGTTTGTCAACATCCATTCCGGCAGCGCGATGGCGCAAGGCGCCGGCCTGGTGCTGGCCGGCCAAGCCCTGGAACAGAAGGCGTCGGTGCGCGTGCTGCTGTGCGACGCGGCGGCCGACATCGCGCTGACCGGCCAGGCCATGCCCACGCTCAAGCCGCGCAACGTGACGACGCAGCAGATGTTGCATGGCGTGATCAAGGCCGGCGCCAAGGTCGAGGTCTGTGCGCTCTACCTGCCCAACATCGGCAAACAGGCCAGCGACCTGATCGCCGGCGTCACACCGGCCAAACCGGCCGAGGTGGCTGCACACCTGCTCAAGCCCGGGGTGAACACACTGGCCTTCTGACCCGACATCCAACAGCGCAGCGCACTGCGCGGCCCAGCCGAAGCCGGGCCCGACACACAAGGAGACAGACATGAAGAGTGACCACAGCCCACCCGGCATGGACCCTGCCCGCAGGCGCTGGCTTCAGGCCCTGGCCGCCACACCGGTGCTGGCCGGCGCCAGCGCCACGCCAACGCCCGCGCACGCCGCGCTCAAGACCAAGGCCCACATCGTGATTGCCGGCAGCGGCCTGGGTGGCATCGCGGTGGCCAACCGGCTCTCTCGCCTGCTGGACGGCGCGACGATCACCATCGTCGACCAGAAGCAGGAACACAACTACCAGCCTGGCTACACCCTGGTGGCCACCGGGGTCTGGCCGGTGGACAAGGTGCGTGACCGCAACGCCGATTTCCACCCGGCCGGCATCCGCTGGGTGCAGGACATGGTGGCCGGCTTCGACCCGGTGGCCCACACCGTGCAGACCGTGGGCGGCCAGCGCATCGGCTACGACTTCCTGGTCGTGGCCACCGGTGTGCACCTGGACTTTGCGCAGATCGAAGGCATGGACGTGGCGGCCATCGGCCGCGAAGGGCTGGCCAGCGTCTACCCCAGCCCGGAAGCCGCGCAGGCGACATGGGCTGCCATGCAGGCCTTCACCGCCAAGGGCGGCCAGGCGGTGATGACGCTGCCGGCCACGCCGCTGAAGTGCGCCGGCGCCCCGCTGAAGATGAGCTTCATGCTGCGCGACCGGCTGCTGAAGGCCGGCACGCTGGCGGCGTCGAAGATCCGTTTCCAGTCGGCGCTGGGCAACGTGTTCGGCGTCAAGGTCGTCAACGACAACGTGCTGCAGCGCTGGCAGACGCTGGGCATCGACGTCGAGTTTTCCCGCAAGCTCGTGGCCGTGGACATCGGCGCCCGGCGCGCCACTTTCACCAACCCCGAAGGCGAGCGAGAGGAGTTGCCCTACGACTTCCTGCACGTGGTGCCGCCGATGCGCGCACCCGACGCGGTGAAGAACAGCCCCCTGGCCTGGCAGGACGGCCCGTTCGCCGCGGGCGGCTGGCTGGAGGTGGACAAGTCCACGCTGCAGCACCGGCGCTTCCCCAATGTCTTTGGCATCGGCGACATCAACGGCACACCGCGCGGCAAGACCGCCGCCACGGTGAAAAAGAGCGCGCCCCTGGTGGCCCACAACCTGGTGGAGGTGATCGCCGGGCGCCAGGCCGACCAGGCTTTCGACGGCTACACCTCGTGCCCGCTGATCACTCGTGAGGGCTCGGCCATGCTGATCGAGTTCGACTACGAAGGCCGGCTCACGCCCAGCCTGCCGATGATCGAACCGCTGCAAGACAGCTTCTTCGCCTGGCTGATGAAGTACCGCATGTTGAAACCCGCCTACCTGGCCGTGCTCAAGGGCCGGGTCTGAACCCAAGGAGACAAACCATGTACGAAATCTGGTTGGTGATGAACATCGCGTGGGAGATCGCGCTCGGCCTTTGGCCGCTGCTGCTGGCGGCTGCGTTGCTGTGGACCGTGCTGCTGCTGACCGCCTGGCGCCGGCCGGGCACACGTTGGCGCCCCGCGGTGCTGCCGGCGGTTGGCATCGGCGCGGTGGTGATGCTGGCGGCGGTGCTGCTGGTGCCGGGCTGGTCGCGCTCGTCCCTGTCGGAGATGGGCTATTGGGTGGACTGGGCCAACCTGCTAACGGTGGCCGGCGGCTTTGGTGCGGCGGCTTGGGCCTGGGCCTGGCCGCTGCTGGCCATGCGCCGGGAAGGAACGCCCGTCTGAAATATCATCAAATACTAATATTTCTCGATCACAAGGAGACAAGATGCTGAAACCAAGCTGGTACGCGCTGCTGCTCGCGGTGTATCTGCTGGCCGCTCCCCACAGCCACGCGGCGGTGGACGCCAACACCCTGCCGGAGGTGAAGCGCACACGCGCAGCGCGGTACCTGGAAGCCCGCGATGTGCCGGCCTTCATCGACGCCCAGGGCGGCGCGGCGCGTGTGTTGTTCCTGGACCTGCGCACCCGCGCCGAGGCCATGTACGTGGGCATGGCGGCGCCGGTGGATGCGCTGGTGCCCTATGTCGAACACCAGGAGTTGATGACCGACTGGGACAGCCAGCGCAGCATCTACCAGTTGGAGCCGCTGCAGGACTTCGTGCCCGAGGTGCGGCGCCGTTTGCAGGAAAAGGGTCTGGCCAAGACCGATGTGGTGCTGCTGATGTGCCGCTCGGGCGACCGCAGCAGCCGCGGTGCCAACCGGCTGCTGGACGAAGGCTTCACACGGGTGTACAGCGTCGTGGATGGCTTCGAAGGCGACCTGTCCAAGGAGGGCCGCCGCAGCGTGAACGGCTGGAAAAACGCCAACCTGCCCTGGGGCTACAAGCTCGATCAGCGCAAGATGTACTTCCAGCGCTGACCTGCTGAAGCAGCCCAAGAAAAAAGCCCCTGGCGCCAGCGCCAGGGGCTTTTTCTTCCTACCGTCGTCCTTGCGTGTAGACCGCCTCGCCGTCCTTGTCGTAGTTGTTGTTCTGGACCCGGCCCACGACGTTGATGTGGCTGCCCTTGCCCAGGTACTGCGCGGCGTTCTCGGCCTGCTTGCCCCACAGCGTCCACTGGATTGCGGTGGACTCCTCGCCACGGTTGTCGCCTTCTGCACGCCCACCGCGTCGGGTGTTGCTGATCGCGGTCAGCGTGGCCTTGCTGATCGGGCCGTCGCGGCCCGCGACGGAAACGAGCCGGACGGCGCCGGCCAGGTGTGCATTGCGTTGCTCGACACGAACGAAAGCCATGATGAAGCTCCTCATCGGGAGGACCCGCCGCCGCCCGTCCTGGGCTGCTGGAAACTGATGCTCTCGCTCGGACTTCCTCGCTCCCGCCCACGGGCGGGCGGGGGGTGGGCACGGCCCCTTCCATCACGGGAAGGGGTGGGGGATGGGTGGTGTAAGTTCTTGAACCCCAGCAGCCGAAGCAGTGAGCCAGTTTCCCGGCCCACCGCTTGAAGATCCCCCCACAAGTCCCCCTCAC
>JADMJD010000174.1 GCA_018780805.1 Rubrivivax sp.
CGAGGTCTACATCATGATCTTGCCGGCCTTCGGCATCGTCAGCGCCATCATCCCGGCGTTTGCACGCAAGCCGCTGTTCGGCTACGCGTCGATGGTGTATGCCACGGCCTCGATCGCGATCCTGTCTTTCATCGTGTGGGCGCACCACATGTACACCACCGGCATGCCGGTGACGGGCCAGCTGTTCTTCATGTACGCGACGATGTTGATCGCGGTGCCCACGGGCGTGAAGATCTTCAACTGGCTGGCCACGATGTGGCGCGGCGAGATGACCTTCGAGACCCCGATGCTGTGGTCGGTGGGTTTCCTGTTCGTGTTCTCGATGGGCGGTTTCACCGGCCTGATCCTGGCCATGGCGCCGATCGACATCCAGCTGCAGGACACCTACTACGTGGTGGCGCACTTCCACTACGTGCTGGTGGCCGGCTCGCTGTTTGCGCTGTTCGCCGGGGTGTATTACTGGGGCCCGAAGTGGACCGGCGTGATGTACTCCGAGACCCGCGGCAAGATCCACTTCTGGGGTTCGTTGATCTTCTTCAACGTCACCTTCTTCCCGATGCACTTCCTGGGCTTGGCCGGCATGCCGCGCCGGTACGCCGACTACCCGATGCAGTTCGCCGATTTCAACGCCATCGCGTCGGTCGGGGCTTTCGGCTTCGGGCTGATGCAGGTCTACTTCTTTGTTTTCGTCGTGTTGCCGATGATGATGGGCAAGGGCGAAAAAGCACCGCAGCGGCCCTGGAATGATCCGGACGGCCGTGGCGCCGAAGGCCTGGAATGGGAAGTGCCGTCGCCGGCGCCCTGGCACACCTTCGAAACCCCGCCCAAGCTGAACGCGACGGCGACCAAGGTGGTCGGCTGAACCCCATGGCGGTGCAAGATCCCCGGCAACGCAAAGCCAACCTGCGGTTGGCGCTGATCCTGGCGTCGCTGGCGGCCGTGTTTGCGCTCGGCTTCTTCGCCAAGATCAGCCTGATGGGGCCGAACTGAACCATGGCCGACACACGCAGCCGCTCGTTGGGTGCCGACAACCGCCGCATGCTGGGCAAGCTGGCGGTGGTGGCGGCGTTGATGTTCGGCTTCGGTTATGCGCTGGTGCCCATGTACCGCGCCATCTGCGATGCGCTGGGCATCAACGTGCTGTCAGTGTCCGAGCAGCGCATCGCGCAGGGCTGGCTGGGCAACAACAAACCAACCGCAGGCAACACGCAGGTCGACACCAGCCGCACGATCACGGTGGAGTTCGACGCCAACGCCCGCGGCCCCTGGGATTTCAAACCCGCGGTGTCGTCGCTGCAGGTGCACCCAGGTGAGCTGACGACGGTGATGTACGAGTTCCGCAACCAGCAAAACCGCACGATGGCGGCCCAGGCCATCCCCAGCTACGCACCGCGCCAGGCCAGCGCACACTTCAACAAGCTGGAGTGTTTCTGCTTCAACGAATACACGCTGGCGCCAGGCGAAAAGAAGCAGTGGCCGGTGGTCTTCGTGATCGACCCCAAGCTGCCCAAGGACGTGACGACCATCACCTTGTCCTACACCTTCTTCGAGGTGGGTGGCAAGGTGCCCCCTGCACCGCAGGGCGGTGCAGCTGTCACAGTCGCGCCGCAGGGCGGTGCAGCTGTCACGGTCGCACCGACCGCGGCCCTCAAGGCCACGGGCGAAGACCGCTCATGAGCGAGGACCTCAAACAGGCGGCCGAGCGTCCGCTGTCCTTCGTGCAGACCGTCAAGGCGGTGGCCTGGTCGTTCGTGGGCCTGCGCAAGGGTGCGGGTTACCAGCAGGACGTGCAAAAACTGAACCCGGTGCACGTGATCATTGCTGGCGTGATCGGCGCGGCGCTGTTCGTGCTGAGCATCGTGTTCCTCGTGCGCTGGGTGGTTGGCAGCGGCGTGGCGACCTGAGCCCCTTTTCACACCTTATCCAGATCCCGATTCGAGGAGAGAACATTCCATGGCGGCCATGACCCCTGCGGGCACCACCCCGTACTACTACATCCCCCAGCCATCGCGCCACCCGGTGCTGATGGCCAGCGGCCTGTTCCTCGTCATCCTTGGCGCCGGCCAGTGGGTCAACGGCCATGGCTGGGGTGCTTATGCGCTGCTGGCGGGCCTGGTGGTCTGGCTGACCGTGATGTTCCAGTGGTTCCGCGAAGCGGTGCGCGAAAGTGAAGGCGGGATGTACTCCGACCGCATCGACGTCAGCTTCCGCTGGAGCATGAGCTGGTTCATCTTCTCCGAGGTGATGTTCTTCGCCGCGTTTTTCGGCGCCTTGTACTGGGCCCGTGTGCACGCGCTGCCCATGCTCGGCAACCTGGACCACCAGGTGTTGTGGCCCGACTTCAAGGCCATCTGGCCAAGCGCGGGCGGTGGCATCACCGCCTCGCCGGCCGGCACCGTGGAGCCGTTCTCCACCATCGGCCCGTGGCCGCTGCCGACCATCAACACCGCGCTGCTGCTGACCTCGGGCGTCACGCTGACCATCGCGCACCACGCGTTGATCGCCAACCAGCGCGCCAAGACCATCGCCTGGATGTGGGTCACGGTGATCCTGGGTGCCACCTTCGTCGGTGTGCAGGCGTTTGAATACATTCATGCTTACCGCGATCTGAACCTGAAGCTCAGCTCGGGCATCTTCGGCTCCACCTTTTTCATGCTGACCGGCTTCCACGGTTTCCACGTGCTGGTGGGCATGCTGATGCTGCTGTTCATCACGCTGCGGCTGATGAGCGGCCACTTCACGGCCGAGCGTCACTTCGGCTTCGAAGGTGCCGCCTGGTACTGGCACTTCGTGGACGTGGTGTGGTTGGGTCTGTACTTCCTGGTGTACTGGCTCTGACGGCAACATCGCTCTGCAAAAACGCCGCGCTCAGCGGCGTTTTTTGTCTCAGGGCCCGACCGGGATGCCGGTGGGCCGCACCCAGCCCATGTGCCATGAGAGCAGGATGAACAGGAACAGCGCCACCGACAGGCCCACCCGCAACGCCAGCGCACGTGCCATGGCCTTGTTGGTCTCGCCCGGCGTGCGGCCCTTGCGCAGCATGAACACACCAGCCCCGGCGAGTGCCACCAGCACCGCCACCATCAACAACACCATCACGGTTTTCATGGGCTGCGATTATCCGCGCCGGTGCCGGGCATGATGTTGCGCAACGGTCTGGTGCTGCTGGCCACGCTGGTGGGCATGGTGGTCACGGCCCGGCTTGGTGTCTGGCAACTCGACCGCGCCGGGCAGAAACAACGGCTGCAGGCCGCCATCGAACAACAGGAAGCGTTGCCGCCGCTGGCTGAAAACCAGCTGGCACAAGACACGGCGCAGGCCGAGGCCCAGGAACACCGCCGCACCACGCTGCGTGGCACCTGGCTGCCCGACGCCACGGTGTTCCTGGACAACCGGCAGATGAACGCGCGGGTCGGGTTTTTTGTGTTGACGCCGCTGCGCCTGGCCGACGGCAGCGCGGTGCTGGTGCAGCGTGGCTGGCGCGCACGTGATTTCATCGACCGGGCGCGGCTGGCCCCGGTGGCCACGCCGGCCGGCGAGGTCGAGGTCAGCGGCCGATTGGCCCGCGGCCCGGCACGGTTGTACGAGTTCGAAGGTGCTGCGTCCGGGCCGATCCGGCAAAATCTGGCGTTGGATGTGTTTGGCCGTGAAACCGGCCTGGCCCTGCGGCCGGTCATGCTGCTGCAGACCGGCACGTCCACAGACGACGGTCTGGCGCGCGATTGGCCGCGCCCGGACCTCGGCCTGCAAAAGCACCACGGCTACGCTTTCCAGTGGTTCGCCCTGTGTGCCCTCATCGGTGGTCTCCATGTCTGGTTCCAAATCCTCCGCCCCCGACGCCTCCGACGCAGCCTTGCCTGAGGCCTTGAGCTTCACCGTGCACAGCCTGCCCGCCCCCGACGTGAGGGCACAGCGCCGCCGTGTGGTCACGGGCCGCTGGCGCATGCTGCTGCTGCTGCTGGCCTGCGCGGCGCCGGTCATCGCGTCGTACTTCACCTACTACGTGGTCCGGCCCGATGGCCGCACCAACTACAGCACGCTGATCCTGCCGTCGCGCACGCTGCCGGCGGACCTGGGCCTGCGCACGCTGGACGGGCAGTCCGTGGCGCCGGCGTCGCTGCGCGGCCAGTGGCTGATGGTGGTCATCGGCGATGCGACGTGCGACGCGGCCTGCGAAGAACGTGTCTACCTGCAGCGCCAGCTGCGCGACATGCTGGGGCGCGAGCGTGACCGTATCGACCGTGTCTGGCTGGTCACCGGCAGTGGCACCCCGTCGGACAAGCTGATCCAGGCCGCCTCGGCCAAGTCGCCGCTGACCGTCTTGCGCGTCGACCGTGCTGCGCTGGCGGCTTGGCTGGTACCGGGCGAGGGCCAGGTGCTGGAAGACCACGTCTACCTGGTCGACCCGATGGGTGAGTGGATGTTGCGCGCGCCGGTGAAACCCGAGCCGTCGCGCCTGAAGCGCGACCTGGACAAGCTGTTGCGCGCCTCTTCGTCCTGGGACCGGGCCGGGCGCTGAGCGCTGTCATGGAACCCCCACGCTCACTTCGTTCGCTGCCCCCCAAGGGGGCGCGTCAGTCCCTTCGGGCGGCCGTGCGGCACTGACATGGCCGACACTGTGCCACTGGTGGATCTGGCGCCGCTGCTGCGCCTGCTGGCACTGGCGGCGGTGACCGCGCTGCTGCCCCTCTCGTGGTGGTGGTTGCGCCAGCGCCGTGCCGACCCGCGCACACGCCTGGCCGCCTTGACGGCGCTGACACTCTTCCTCACCTTCGACCTGATCGTCTTCGGCGCCTTCACCCGGCTCAGCGATTCCGGCCTGGGCTGCCCCGATTGGCCGGGTTGTTATGGCGCGGCCACGCCGCTGGGGGCACGCGACGAGATCCACGCCGCGCAGACGGCCATGCCCTCTGGACCCGTGACTTGGTCCAAGGCCTGGATCGAGATGGTGCACCGCTACCTGGCGATGACGGTCGGTGTGTTGATCCTGGTGGGTGCCGTGTTCAGCTGGGTCGAGCGCCGGCGTTTGCCTCACCCGCCCGGGCTGGCATGGGCGATCCTCGCCTGGGTGCTGGTGCAAGGCGCGTTTGGCAAATACACCGTCACGCTCAAGCTCTACCCGGCCATCGTCACGCTGCACCTGCTGGGGGGCCTGGTGCTGCTGGCCTTGCTGGCGGTGCAGCACGCCCGGTTGGCGGGCCCGGCGCTGGTGTTGAGTACGGGCCTGCGCCGCTGGGCTGCGGTGGCCTTGGGGGTGCTGACGCTGCAGATCATCTTCGGCGGCTGGGTCAGCACCAACTACGCGGTGCTGGCCTGCAGCGGTTTTCCGGCCTGCAACGGCCAGTGGTGGCCGGCGATGGATTTTTTGAACGGTTTCACCATCCTGCGCACCCTGGGCCATGCCGGCGACGGCAGCCTGCTGCCCTTCGAGGCCCTGGTCGGCATCCACGTCGTGCACCGTGCCTTTGCGGTGGTGGTGGCCGCCGTGCTGGCGCTGCTGGCCTGGCGGCTGTGGCGCCAGGGCCCGCCACGCTTCGGGCTTGGCCTGGGCTTGCTGTTGGGGGCCCAGCTGGCCAGCGGGCTGTCGAATGTGGTGCTGGGCTGGCCTTTGGTCGCCGCGCTGGCCCACACGGCCGGTGCGGCTGCACTGGTCCTCCTGCTGACGCTGCTGATCGCCCGATCCTCCCCCGGTCGTCACCGTGCCGCCCCGTAAAATCACGACACCGACCATGTCCACCTCTTTGGCCGCACCGGCCTCCCGCGGCACCCGCATCGCCCAGTTCTACGCGCTGACCAAACCGCGCGTGGTGCAGCTCATCGTCTTCTGCGCGTTGATCGGCATGCTGCTGGCCGAACCCGGCTGGCCCGACTGGCGCACTGTGCTGCTGGCCAGCCTGGGCATCTGGCTGGTGGCGGCGGCAGCGGCGGCCTTCAACTGCATCGTCGAGCAGCACATCGATGCGCGCATGGCGCGCACGGCCTGGCGCCCCACGGCCAAGGGCCAGCTCACCAACACGCAGACGCTGCTGTTCTCCAGCATCCTGTGCGCGCTGGGCTGTGCCGTGCTGCTGTGGACGGTGAATCCGCTGACGATGTGGCTGACGTTGGCCACCTTCGTGGGTTATGCGGTCATCTACACCGTGGTGCTGAAGCCGATGACGCCGCAGAACATCGTCATCGGTGGGGCCTCGGGGGCCATGCCGCCGGTGCTGGGCTGGGCCGCGGTGCGCGGCGACACGGGCGCCGAGGCATGGATCCTGTTCCTGATCATCTTCCTCTGGACACCGCCGCACTTCTGGGCCCTGGCGCTGTACCGGGTGGAAGACTACCGCCGCGCCGGCCTGCCCATGCTGCCGGTCACCCACGGCTCGGAGTTCACGCGGCTGCAGGTGCTGCTGTACACGCTGGTGCTGTTTGCCGCCACGCTGCTGCCCTTCATCCAGGGCATGAGCGGCGGCCTCTACCTGGCGGCGGCCCTGGTGCTGGGCGTGTGGTTCATCGCGCTGGGCTGGCAGCTGTGGCGTGAGTACAGCGACGCACTGGCGCGCCGCACCTTCCGCTTTTCGCTCTGGCATTTGTCGCTGCTGTTTGCCGCGCTGCTGCTGGACCACTACCTCATGCCCTGGATCCACCGATGATGCTGCGCCGTTCCCTGCTGTCGATGGGTCTGGCCACGGCCCTGGCCCTGCTGAGCGCCTGCGACAAACCATCCGGCGCTGATGCGCCGGCTTTCAAGGCCGTGGACATCACCGGGGCCGACTACGCCCGCGAGCTGAACCTGCCCGATGTGGACGGCCGGGTGCGCCAGTTGGCCGAGTTCAAGGGCAAGGTGCTGGTGGTCTTCTTCGGCTTCACCCAATGCCCCGATGTCTGCCCGACCACGCTGGCCGAACTGGCCGCCGTGAAACAGGGCCTGGGCGCGGACGGGGCTGATGTCGTGGGCGTGTTTGTCTCGGTGGACCCGGCGCGCGACACACCCGATGTGCTGAAGGCCTACGTCAACAACTTCGGTGCCGACTTCGTCGCCCTGCGCGGCACCGAGGAGCAGACCCGGGCACTCGCCAAGAGCTTCAAGGTGTTCTACGCCAAGGTGCCGGGCAAAACCGAGACCAGCTACACCATGGACCACACGGCGGGCTCGTACATCTTCGACCGCCAGGGCAAGGTGCGTTTGTTCACGCGCTACGGCACGGGTGCTGAAGCCTTGACGCACGACCTGAAGATCCTGCTCGCCAACAAGGCGGCCGGCTGAGCGCCCACCGAGCGCCAGCGGCAGCGCGGCCGATCAGGCCTCGACTTCGAGCGCCTTGCGCATCTTCTTCATCGCGGCCACCTCGATCTGGCGGATGCGCTCGGCGCTGACACCATATTCCGCCGCCAGCTCGTGCAGCGTCATGCCGCCGGAGCTGTCGTCGTTGACCTTGAGCCAGCGCTCCTCGACGATGCGGCGGCTGCGCGCGTCCAGCACGTCCAGCGCCTGCACCAGGCCATCGCTGGCCAGCCAGTCGCGGTGGCGGGCTTCGATGGCGCGTGTGGGCTCCAGGCTGTCGTCGGCCAGGTAGGCGATGGGGCCGAAGGCCTCTTCGCCGTCTTCAGACGGCGGGTCCAGCGCCACATCCCCGCCCCCCAGGCGGGTCTCCATCTCGATGACCTCTTCCGGCTTGACGTTCAGCTCCCGCGCCATGTTGTTCACCTCGGTCGGGGTGAGCGTGTTGCGGTGCGTTTCGCCATCGACCGTCGCGCCCTTGAGCGCCTGTTTCATCGAACGCAGGTTGAAAAACAGCTTGCGCTGCGCCTTGGTGGTGGCCACCTTCACCATGCGCCAGTTCTTCAGGATGTACTCGTGGATCTCGGCCTTGATCCAGTGC
>JADMJD010000173.1 GCA_018780805.1 Rubrivivax sp.
CCACTGGAAACAAAGTAACTGCGAACGATACCTCGTACGCCCTCGCCGCTTAAAACCGGTGAGCCTCTCAACGGCAGGCCAATGGGCCGGGTTTGAAGACCGCAAGGTTCGATAGCTGAGAGGTCATTCACATTGGCTGGCGCTGCATCGGGTCACTTGGTGCAGGGTGAGATCTAGGTGACTGGCGGGTTGGACAGCGTGCTGCTGCGCGGTCCAGGACGTGAGACACAAATCAGTCAGCTACGCATGTAGAACTGTCCGGCAATGGCTTGCGGACGGGGGTTCGATTCCCCCCGGTTCCACCAAGTCTCGAAGCCCTGGCCCGCAACGGCCGGGGCTTCTTTTTTTTCAGCCACCGCGTCGGAAGGCTTCCACCGTCGCGAAGCCCGCCAGCGTCAGCAGCAACGAGCCGCCCAGGTGCAGCGCCATCGCGCCGCCGGCCAGCAGCAGGCGCCCCTGCTGCAACAGCAGCGCCACCTCACCCGAGAACGCCGAGAAGGTGGTCAGCCCCCCCAGGAAGCCGGTGACGATGAACAGCCGCCAGGCGGCCCCCCACTCCGGGTGCGCAGTGAGCACCGGCAGGGCCAGGCCGACCAGGTAGCCACCGGTGAGGTTGGCGGCCAGCGTGCCGGGCGGGATGGCCGGGAACAGGCCGTTGAGCGCCAGGCCCAGGCCCCAGCGCGCCAGCGCGCCCAGCGCGGCACCGATGGCAATCGCAGCAATCGTCAGGCCCATGCCCGGGGTTTTATCAGAGCGCTGTCAGGCCCAGGCGCTGGCTCTCGGAGAACACCGGTTCTTCTTCGTCGCCATGGGCGGCGACCGCACGCGAGCGCCCCTGGCGCTTGGCTTCGTACAAGGCCTGGTCGGCGCGCCGCAGCGCGTCGTCCACGGTTTCGATGCTGAGCACTTGCACCAACCCGAAACTGAGCGTGAGCACCGGCAGGTGGTGTTCGGCCGACTGCGATTGCAGCTGCTGCACGATGCGCTCGGCCACGCCAATGGCCTGCTGCAACGAGGCACCACCCAGCAGCAGCGCAAACTCGTCGCCGCCCAGGCGGCCCGCCAGGTCGTTGGCACGCAGTGCGTCCTGCATGCAGCGGCCCACCAGGCGCAGCGCACGGTCGCCGGCCGGGTGGCCGAGTTTGTCGTTGATCAGCTTGAAGTGGTCGATGTCGAACACCAGCAGCACCGGCCGTTCGGCACCGGCCCGGCGCAGCAGCCGCGTGGCCAATTCGTGGAAGTGGCGGCGGTTGGGTGTGCTGGTCAGCGGGTCGGTGTTGGCCAGCACCCGCAGGCGCCGGCGCGATTCACGCAGCTCACGCTCGGTGCGTTCGTGCATCAGCGACAGCATCACGAACGCGATCACCAGCAGTGCCAGCCCGCCGCCGACGGCCTGCTCGATGACCGGTGCGCGGCCCTGGTCCCAGGGCGCCAACGAGGGCGGCAGCGCCACCGCGGCCACCACCGCACCCACCAGCCGCAGCGGCCCGGCGTCTTCGGCGGTGCGGGTGCTCCACATCAGCGCGGCCACGTACAGGTGCACCAGCAGCACCGCTGCGCCCGGCAGCCACAGCGCCGCCGCAGCGCCGCCGGCCAGCACGGCCCAGTCCAGCCGTTCCAGCCCGGGCAGGCCCAGCCGCGCGTGAAAGCGCCGCAGGCCCACCAGCGTCAGCGGCGCCCAGACCGTGAGCAGGGCCTGCACGGCCGCCGCGGCCATTGCCAGGTCGGCCGTCCAGGGTGCGGCCAGCAGGCCAAAGGCGCCTACCGCCATCGCGGCCACCCACCAGCGCCAGCCGCGGTAGCTGCGCTGGCGCGCACCGGCGCGGGCCAGCGCTCCGGCCGCGACGGCCAGACCGCCGGCAGCCATCGCGAGAGCGCCGGTCTGTGCGTCCATGAAGCGCTGATTCTGGTCGGCCTTCACGCCGGGCCTGCAACCGGTTGCTACGGTGTCAGGCGCCTTCGGTACGATGCGCGCCGCACGCGCGATGCGCAACAGGAGTGAACGATGGCAATGGACGTGGTCGACTACGAGATCAAGGGCGCCGAGATGCAGTTCGTCGAGGTCGAGCTCGACCCCGGCGAAGCCGCTGTCGGCGAGGCCGGCAGCATGATGTTCATGGACGCCGGCATCACGATGGACACCGTCTTCGGCGACGGCTCGGCCCAGCAGGGCGGCATCTTCGGCAAGCTGCTCGGGGCCGGCAAACGCCTGGTGACCGGTGAATCGCTGTTCACCACCGTTTACACCAACGCCGCGCGCCAGAAGCAGCGCGTGGCCTTCGCGGCACCGTACCCCGGCAAGATCCTGCCAATGGACCTGCGCCAGCTCGGCGGCACGCTGATCTGCCAGAAGGACTCGTTCCTGTGTGCCGCGCGCGGCGTGTCGCTGGGCATCCAACTGCAGCAGAAGCTGGGCGTGGGTTTCTTCGGTGGCGAAGGTTTCATCATGCAGAAGCTGGAAGGCGACGGCCTGGCGTTTGTGCACGCCGGTGGTTCGTTGCTCAAGCGCGAACTGCAGCCCGGCCAGACGCTGATGATCGACACCGGCTGCGTGGTGGCCTACACGCCCAACGTGAACTTCGAGATCCAGTACGTCGGCAAGATCAAGACCGCGCTGTTCGGCGGCGAAGGCTTGTTTTTCGCCAAGATGACAGGCCCGGGCACCATCTGGCTGCAGAGCCTGCCGTTTTCGCGCCTGGCCTCGCGCATCTTCGCCGCCGCGCCGCAGACCGGTGGGGGTGGCAAGGGCGAAGGCTCGATCCTCGGTGGTTTTGGTGCCGGCGGCCTGCTGGGTGGCATCCTCGGCGGCGACAACGAGTGAACCTGCGCTTCGGCATCAACGTTTTTTTGCTGGCCTGCGCGGCGGGCATGGCGGGTGCGCAGACCACGCCGGCGCGACCGATCTTCGTGCTGAACTCCCAGGACGCCACCGTCAGCGTGATCGACCCGGTGAGCTTCCAGGAGCTGCGCCGCATCGACACCGGCAAGGAGCCGCACCACCTGTACCTGACGCCCGACGAAAAGAGCCTGATGGTGGCCAATGCGCAGGCCGACACGCTCACGCTGATCGACCCCGTCAGTGGCCAGGTGCAGCGGGTGTTGCGCGACATCGCCGATCCCTACCACCTGCGCTTCTCGCCCGACATGCGGTGGTTCGTGGTGGCGGCCAACCGGCTGGACCACGTGGACCTGTACCGCTGGGTGCCGGCGGATGCCGAACGCCCATTGCAGCTGGCCAAACGCCTGCCGGCGCCCAAGACGCCCAGCCATTTGTTCATCGACAGCCGCAGCACGGTGGTGTACGCCTCGTTGCAGGACAGCGATGAGGTGCTGGCCATCGACCTGGGCACGCAGACGCCACGCTGGAAGCTGAAGGTCGGCAAGATGCCGGCCGACCTCTTCCTGACCGCCGACGACCGGTACCTGCTGGTCGCCCTGACCGGTGACCGCGTGGTCGAGGTCTGGGACGTGTCCGGGCCGCAGCCCAAGCTGGCGCAGCGCATCACAACCGGGGCCGGCGCGCATGCGTTCCGCGCGCGCGGGGATGGCCGGCACCTCTTTGTCAGCAACCGGGCGGCCAACACCATCAGCATGATCGACCTGCAGACGTTCAAGGTGGTCAGCGAGCTGCCCGGTCCGGGCGGGCCGGACTGCATGGACATGCTGGCCGATGGCCGCACGCTGCTGCTGACCTCGCGCTGGGCGCGCAAGCTCACCGCGGTGGACATCCACACGCGCCAGGTGGTGCGACAGGTGGCGGTGGGCAAGTCGCCGCACGGTGTGTGGACGCTGGGCCATGCGCCGCGGCGTTAGCCTCGCGGTCTGGCTGCTGGGCGCCTGCATTGCCGGCGCGGCCCATGCCGGCTGCGGCCGCCCGGTGTACCTGAGCTTCGACACCGGCCACATGGGCGTGGCGCCGCTGGTGGCCGAGGTGCTGGCACGCCAGAACGTGAGGGCCAGCTTCTTCCTGTCCAACGAGAAGACACTCACCGGCGGCCACAGCCTGGACGACCAGTGGGCCGCCTGGTGGCAGGCCCGTGCCGCCGAGGGCCATGTCTTCGGCTCCCACACCTGGGACCACGACGTCTGGCTCGCCGACCAGCCCGGTGGCCTGCGCGTGCGGCCCACGCAGGGCCCGCAGGCCGGCCGAGCCCGCGTGCTCGACGATGCGGCCTACTGTGCCGAACTGCAACGCCCGGCCGACCGCTTCAAGGCCATGACCGGCCGGCCCATGCAGGCCTTGTTCCGCGCCCCGGCGGGCCGCACCTCGCCGGCCCTGCTGAAAGCCGCGGCGCAGTGCGGCTGGACGCACGTGGGCTGGTCGCCCGCCGGTTTCCTGGGCGACGAGTTGCCGAGCGACCGCTACCCCAATGCCACGCTGCTGCAGCGCGCCCTGCGTGACGTGAAGGCGGGTGACGTTTTGGTGGCCCACCTGGGCATCTGGTCGCGCCAGGACGCCTGGGCCCCGGCGGTGCTGGAGCCGCTGATCGTCGGCCTGAAGGCTCGAGGTCTGTGTTTTGCCACCTTGGCCGAGCACCCGGCCTACCGCGCGGTGGGCACGCGGTGAGCGAGCTGTTCGGCCAGGCGCAGCAGGCGCTGTTTGAGGGCATCGTGCAGCCGCTGCTGTTTGCGCTGGGCCTGTCCAGCGTGCTGGAAGACGCCTTCCGCGCGACCGGCTGGCTGTTGGTGGGCCTGCTGCAGATCGTGGTGATGGTGGTGCTGATCGGCGCGCTGCAGCGCTGGCGGCCGGTGGAGCCGATGATCGACCGCGCTGCTGTGCGCACCGACATCGTCTACACGCTGGTGCACCGGCTGGGCCTTTTCCGCGTGGCCCTGTTTTTCACGATCGAGCCGCTGTGGTGGTGGCTGGCCGGATACAGCCGGCTGCTGGGCTTTGACGGCTGGCACCTGGACCAGGCCTGGCCCGGCGTGACCGATCGGCCGCTGGTGAGCTTCGTGCTCTACCTGCTGGTCTTCGACGCGCTGGACTGGGCCTTGCACCGCGCGCAGCACCGGTTCGACTGGTGGTGGCAGCTGCATGCCTTGCACCACAGCCAGCGGCAGATGACGATGTGGAGCGACAACCGCAACCACCTGCTGGACGATGTTCTGCGCGACAGCTTCTTCGCGATGGCGGCGCTGGCGCTGGGTGTGTCACCGTCGCAGTTTGTGGCCATCGTGGCGCTGACGCAGTTGCTGGAAAGCCTGTCACACGCCAACGTGCGGCTGGATTTCGGGCCGCTGCTGTCGCGCTGGCTGGTCAGCCCGCGTTACCACCGGGAGCACCACGCCATCGGCGCCGGCAGCCGACAGAACCTGAACTTCGCCGTGTTGTGCCCGTTGTGGGACCGCCTGGCCGGCACGGCGACCTTTGCGGGTGGCACCGGGCCCACGGGCGTGCTGGACCAGCTGCCCGCGCACGGCGCGCGCGACTATGGCCGGGGCTTCTGGGCCCAGCAGTGGCGCGGGCTGCAGCGGTTGACGGGATTCCTGACGGGATTGCTGACGGGTTTATCCTCACGCCGATGACCGGCTTGTTCGATGCTTTCTGGCGCGCAGCGGCCTACTGCCTGCACCCCCGCGTGATCCTGTTGTCGCTGGCGCCGGTGCTGCTGGCCGGCGGCGGCGTGCTGCTGCTGGGCTGGTTGTACTGGGCCACGGCGGTGGATGCGGTGCAGGTGGCGCTGAGCCACTGGACGCTGAGCGACGCTGTGCTCGGCTGGCTGGAACGCGCGGGTTTTGGTGGCCTGCGGGCCATCGTGGCGCCGCTGATCATCGTGGTGCTGGCGGTGCCCTTGGTCGTGCTGCTGTCCTTGTTGATGGTGGCGCTGCTGATGACACCGGCCATCGTCGGCCTGGTGGCCAAACGCCGGTTCCCGCTGCTGGACAGGCGCCGAGGTGCGTCCGGCCTGCAGACCACGCTGTGGGCGCTGGGCGTCACGCTGCTGGCGGTGGTCGTGCTGGCCGCCAGCCTGCCGCTGTGGCTGGTGCCGCCCCTGGCGCTGGTGCTGCCGCCCCTGGTCTGGGGCTGGGCCGGCGGCAAGATCTTCGCGTTCGAGGTGCTGGCCGAACATGCCGATGTGCAGGAGCGCCGGACGCTGCTGCGTGAACACCGCGGACCGCTGCTGGCCATGGGCGTCGTCTGCGGCTTCATGGGTGCGGTGCCTTCGCTGGTGTGGGCGATCGGCGTTTTTGCGCTGATCCTCGCGCCGCTGATGTTGATGCTCTCTGTCTGGCTCTACACCCTGGTGTTCGCTTTTGCTGCGGCCTGGTTTGCACACTATGCGCTGGCTGCGTTGCAGGCCCACCGCGCGGCACAGGCGCCGGCTGTTGTTCCGCCTGTCGTGCCGCCTGAACCACTGGGCCTGGCCGAGCCTGTCCCCCTTCAACTGCCCACCCCATGAACATCGGCCTCATCATCGTCGGCGACGAAATCCTGTCCGGCAAACGCCAGGACAAACACCTGGCCAAGGTCATCGAACTGCTCAGTGCTCGCGGCCTGCAACTCGGCTGGGCGCGTTATGTGGGTGATGACCGCCCGCGCATCACCGAGGCCCTGCGTGACGCCTTCAAGAGCGGCGAACTGGTCTTCAGTTGCGGGGGCATCGGCGCCACGCCCGACGACCACACGCGGCAATGCGCCGCTGCGGCCCTGGGCCGGTCGCTGGTGCTGCACCCTGGCGCGCGTGAGCTGATCCTGGAGCGCATGCGCGACGTGGCCGCCGAACAAGGTCTGCCCTACGAGCCTGAGCGCGCCGACAACCAGCACCGCCTGAACATGGGCGTGTTCCCGGAAGGCGCATCGCTGATTCAGAACCCGTACAACAAGATCCCGGGTTTCAGCGTGGACCATGTGCACTTCGTGCCCGGCTTCCCGGTGATGGCCTGGCCGATGATCGAAGCGGTGCTGGACCAGCGTTACGCCCACCTGCATGGTGGCCAGCGCCAGGCCGAGCGCTCGGTGATCGTCTTCGGTGCGATGGAGGCGACGCTCACGCCGCTGATGGAGGCGGTGGAAGCGCAGTTCCCAGCGGTCAAGGTGTTCAGCCTGCCCAGCGTGGACCATCCGCAGTGGGGCCGCCACATCGACCTGGGTGTCAAAGGTGCCCCCGACAGCCTGGAAGCACCCTTTGCCATGTTGCGTGCTGGCCTGCTGGCGGCCGGCGCAGAGCTCGGCCCCGAGCTGGTGCGTTGATATGCACCAATATGATCGATGAAATGCACTGACATGGGGTTCATTGAGCCCCCGACCGGCCCCGATTCTGGGCATGCTTTCTGCTAGATTTCCCCAACCCCACCCCGATTACCAACGCCCCCGCTAGGAGAACCAGATGGCGAAGACAGTTGCCGACGTGCTGAAGATGGTGAAGGAAAACGAAATCAAGTTCGTTGACTTCCGCTTCACCGACACCCGCGGCAAGGAACAACACGTCACGGTGCCGGTTTCGGCCTTCGACGAAGACAAGTTCACCAACGGCCACGCCT
This sequence comes from Rubrivivax sp., assembly GCA_018780805.1. Taxonomy (GTDB): domain Bacteria; phylum Pseudomonadota; class Gammaproteobacteria; order Burkholderiales; family Burkholderiaceae_C; genus Rubrivivax. The sequence goes on from JADMJD010000173.1 coordinate 7,486, forward strand.
TCGACGGTTCGTCCATCGCCGGCTGGAAGGGCATCGAAGCCTCGGACATGCAGCTCATGCCCGACCCGAACACCGCCAACATCGACCCGTTCTTCGAAGAGCCCACCCTGATCCTGAGCTGCGACGTGGTCGAGCCGGGCGACGGCAAGCCCTACGAGCGCGACCCGCGTTCGCTGGCCAAGCGCGCCGAGGCCTACATGAAGAGCACCGGCC
>JADMJD010000159.1 GCA_018780805.1 Rubrivivax sp.
TCCAGCGTGATGGTGTCGCCCACCTTGGCCGCCTGCAGCTCCTTGATGCCGGCGATCAGGAAACCCACCTCGCCGGCACGCAGCGCCTCGCGCGGCACCGAGTGCGGCGTGAACACCCCCAGCTGCTCCAGCGGATAGACGGTGTTGGTGGCCATCATGCGGATGCGGTCGCCCTTGTTCAGCACACCATCGACCACCCGCACCAGCATCACGACACCGACGTAGTTGTCGAACCAGCTGTCGATGATCATCGCGCGCGGCGGGCCGTCGGGGTTGCCCCGCGGCGCCGGCATGCGCGCGATCACGGCCTCCAGGATCTGATCGATGCCCATGCCGGTCTTGGCGCTGCAGGGGATGGCGTGTGTGGCGTCGATGCCGATCACGTCCTCGATCTCGGCCTTGGCGTTCTCGGGGTCGGCCTGCGGCAGGTCCATCTTGTTGAGCACCGGCACCACCTCGACACCGAGCTCCAGCGCGGTGTAGCAGTTGGCCACCGTCTGCGCCTCGACGCCCTGGCTCGCATCGACCACCAGCAGCGCACCTTCGCAGGCCGACAACGAGCGGCTGACCTCGTACGAAAAGTCCACGTGGCCCGGCGTGTCGATCAGGTTCAGGTTGTAGACCTGCCCGTCCTGGGCCGTGTACTGCAGTGCTGCGGTCTGCGCCTTGATGGTGATGCCGCGCTCGCGTTCGATGTCCATCGAGTCGAGCACCTGCGCTTCCATCTCGCGGTCGGACAGACCACCGCAGCGCTGGATGATGCGGTCCGCCAGCGTGCTCTTGCCGTGGTCGATGTGGGCAATGATGGAGAAGTTTCGGATGTGGTTCATCGCGGGGTCAGTGGATCACGTCGGCGCTTCGACAGGGGTGGCGCTGCGACGAGCGGCCGCCTGGCGCGTTGGCCGGCGGCAAGGCCTGCCAACATCAAAAAAAAGGCGCGTCGAAGTGAGTGACGCGCCTTCCAACAGAACGTTTGGCAACTGCTTGTTGGGACTTCATTGTAGCCAAAACACCCCGCTGGAAGCCGCGCCAATGCTGGATCTGCGGCCGTTGCAGCCCGCCAACAGGGCTCATCCGTCCACAAGTTATCCACAGTGTTGTTTGGCCGCTGCACGGCCCGGTGGACAAGTGGGGACTGTTCATCTGAACAACCCCAAAGCAGCTCATCTACCCAGTGATTCTACCGTCAATCAGAGGTAATTCCGCCCACGGCCAAGTGAAGTGAGAGACCACTCACCAACATGCGCGGCGAGCGACCCGGTGGTCGTTCGCCGGGCGGACGGGTCACATTCCGGATCGCGGAAAGACCCGCCGCCAAGCTTGGTCAGCGCGGGCGGATCAGCAGGTAGTTGACCCAGTTGCCGCGGCGGACCAGCACGGTGACGGTGCGCTCCTTCTCGGCCTTCGCCGCCAGCGCAATGAACTGCTTGCTGTCGGTGACCTCGGTGTTGGCGATCTGCAGGATCACGTCGCCCGCCCGCAACGTGGCCCGCGCGGCCGCACCGTCGGCAGATTCCACGCGCACACCACCCTTCACGCCCAGCTCCTGCTTCTGTGCATCGGTCAGGTCGGCCACGGTCAGGCCCAGCGCGGCCTTGGCCGCCTGTGGTGAGGCGTTCGGCTCGGCCTGTGCGCGGCGCGTCGGGCGTTCGGCCGGCACCTCGCCCACGGTGACGACCAGGTCACGTGCACTGCCGCGGCGGAACAGCCCCAGCGTGGCCTTGGTGCCGGGTTTGATGCCGCCGATGATGCGTGGCAGGTCGCCCGACTTCTCGACCGCCTTGCCGTCCACCTTGACGATGATGTCGCCGGCTTCGACACCCGCCTTGGCCGCCGGGCCATCGGGCTCGACATTGCGCACCAGGGCACCGGCAGGCTTGCCCAGGCCGATGGCTTCGGCCACGTCCTTGGTGACGGGTGCGATCTCCACGCCGATGCGGCCACGGATGACGCGCCCGTTGGCCCGCAACTGGTCGGCCACACGCTGCGCTTCGTCGATCGGGATCGCAAAGCTGATGCCCATGAAACCGCCCGAGCGGCTGTAGATCTGCGAGTTGATGCCCACCACCTCGCCGCGCAGGTTGAGCAGTGGCCCGCCCGAATTGCCGGGGTTGATGGCCACATCGGTCTGGATGAACGGCAGGTAGTCACCGGTGTCGCGCTGCTTGGCGCTGACGATGCCGGCCGTCACGGTGTTGCTCAGTCCGAACGGCGAGCCGATGGCCATCACCCACTCACCCACCTTGAGCCGGTTCACGTCGCCCAGCTTCACGAACGGCAACCCGGTGGCCTCCACCTTGACCACGGCCACGTCGGTGCGGGCATCGGCGCCGATGATGCGGGCCTTCAGTTCGCGGTTGTCGGTGAGCGTGACGATGACCTCGTCGGCACCGTCCACCACATGCGCGTTGGTCATGATGAAACCGTCGGCGCTGAGGATGAAACCCGAGCCGACACCCCGCTGCTGCGGCTCGTTGTCTTCGTCGTCGCCACGTGGGTTCTGCGGGCTCTGTGGGTTGGGTTGCCCGCGGTCAGGCCGGTTGGGCAGCGGGATGCCGAAGCGGCGGAAGAACTCCTCGATGTCGGGCGTGATCTGGCCGCGGCCACCAGGCGCGGCGGCGCTGTTGCTGCCCGGCCGCTCCAGCGTGCGGATGTTGACCACCGAGGGGCCTACACGCTCCACCAGCTCGGTGAAGTCGGGCAGCTGCACCGTGGGGGTCTGCGCCTGCAACACGGGCGGCGCCAGCAGGGCCGCCATGGCCAGGCCCAGCGCCACGCGGCGGCGCAGGGCCACACAAACGTTCAGGAAAGCAGGGGTCATGCAAAAGTCTCCGGAGGTCTCACAAGGGGTCAGCGGCGCCGTTCGAGCGCAGCGACAAATCGTTCCAGGGTCTGGTGCGGCACGTCGCCCATCGCGGTGATCCAGTGGTCACCCACGCGCTGCATCACCGTGTGGGTGGCGCCGGATTCGGCCGCCAGTGCGCGGGTGTGCGCCTGCTCGTGGAAGGGTTCGATGAACAGCGAGACGAAGCTCAGGCCGTCGGAGAACATGGCCTGCAGCGCACGGGCATCGGTGCCCGTGGCCAGTGCCGGGCGCTGCACACAGCCCACCATCTGGAAGCCCGGCAGTTCGGCTTTCAGGCGCCAGCCCTGGCCGGTCCAGTCCACCGGCTCGCGCCGCGACGGCAACACCTGGTAGCCGGCGGGTTTCATGCCATCCAGCACGCTGGACGGGTCGGCACGCTGGCCGATCTCGACCTCGGTGAACGCAGAGGACTCCAGCACCCGGCCGTCGGGGGCCAGCACGTCGGTGCGCAGCAGCAGCCCGGTGGCTTCGTCGGCCAGCAGGCGCTGCGCAAACCGCAGGCCATCCAGCGGCTGCAGCACCAGCACCTGGGCCGAGCGGCCGGCCACGATGCTGCTGCCCTTCACGCTCAGCGTGTAGTGCGCCAGCGCACGCGGCTCCACGCGGCGGCGCGTGGACACCAGACCGCCCGGCGTGGCGGCCTTCTGCTCGACCACCACCACCTTCTTGTGCGGCCAGACCGAATGCACGGTGGCGTTGTGGCGGTAAACACGGTGCTGCTGGCCGTCCAGCGCCTCGCTGCGCTCGTAGACCTGGTCACCGACGCTGAGGTGCGCCACGCGCGAGCTGGTGACCACCCCACCACCGGCGGTGTAGACCATGGTGCCGCGGTAGTTGCGATCGGTGGCCGCGCTGTTCAGGCGCGCCAGCCAGGCGGCAGCGTCCAGGGCCGGCGCGGCCGGGCCGGCGGCGGCCGGCAACAAGGCCGTGCACAGCAGGCCCAGCACCAGCCAGCGTGACACCACCCAGCGCGACACCAGCGGCCGGGCCACAGGCCCGATCTGCACCGCCCGCATCAGCGCTGCGGCACGTTGAAATCGACGTTGCGCACACCACCGCCTGGCAGCGCAGGCGGCGAGCCGGCCAGCGCCTCGCGATGGGCGCTGAGGTAGGCGTCAATGTGCGGGTCGCGCAGCAACTGTCCGGCAGCGGCCGGTGGGGTGCTGGCGCGCAGCGGACTCAGCGTGCTGCCCCCCGAGGCCAGTTGCGGGTCGGCCCCGCCGGCCTCGGGTGCGGCCTGGCGCAGCACCACCACCACACCGGCGACTGCCACAAATCCGGCCGCCGCAGCCATCGGTGTCCACCACACCCGGCGCAGGTGGCGTTGCCTGACGGCCGCCGACGGCGAAGCGGCCGGGCTCGGCGCCAGCACCACAGGCTCGGCCTCCAGCCGCGTGCGCAAGGTCGCCAGGAAAGCAGCATCCCGCCGGGCATCGGCGGCCAGGTCTTCGGCGCGCAGCACGTCCCCGATCAGGTGGTAGGCGTGCCAGGTGCGGCGTGCTTCGGCGTCGTCGCCCCAGCGGCGGCAGGCGTCGGCCAGCGCATCGTCCTGCAACTGCCCGTCGGCCAGGTCGGAGAGCCATTGCCGGGGGGACGCGGTGTCCGGGGCGGTGTCCTGGGCAGAGACGGATCGGTTCATGGTCAGGCTTTCACGGTCACAGGCAGGGTCACGGGCGGAACAGCGCTCACCAGCGCGCGCCGTCCTTGGTGTCCAACAAGGGACGCAGACGTTCTGCGATGGCTTCACGGGCGCGGAAGATCCGCGACCGCACGGTGCCGATCGGGCAGTTCATCACGTCGGAAATCTCTTCGTAGCTCAGTCCTTCGATCTCGCGCAGGGTGATGGCCTGCCGCAGATCCTCTGACAAGGCCTCGATGGCCGCGTTCACGGCCTGGGCAATTTCCTTGCTCGCGAGCAAGGCCTCCGGGGTCTCGCCGTCGCTTAGTTCGTTCTCGACGCGGGAAGTTTCATCGCCGTCGTCGTCGCGCGACGCGCGTGCGGATTCCGTCACCAGCGGGTCGCGCTTGAGGTCCATCAAGGCCTTCTTCGCGGTGTTGACAGCGATGCGGTACAGCCAGGTGTAGAACGCACTCTCGCCGCGGAACTGCGGCATCGCGCGGTAGGCGCGGATGAAGGTTTCCTGCGCGATGTCGGGCACGATGTCCACATCGCGCACCATGCGGCCGATCAGGCGTTCGATGCGGCGCTGGTACTTGACGACCAGCAGTTCGAAGGCCCGCACGTCGCCGCGTTTGACACGGTCGACCAGCAGCGCGTCGGCATCGGCTTCCGACATCAGGCGGACAGCCCGACCGTGCCGTAGAGCGCGGCGCGCAACGCCGGCCAGCCGGCCGGCGCCGCGGCGGGCGACAGCGGCAGCCAGTGGGTGCGCTGTCCAGCCGGCACACGCAGCAGCATCCAGCCTCCCAGGTCGAGTGCGATCTGCGGCTGCGCATCGACACCGGCCAATTGCCAGACCTGGCCATCCCAGGCCAGACGCGGTGCTGGTGCGACTGGCCGCCGCAACAGCATCACGGCCACCAGGGGCACGGCCGCCAGCGCCGCCGCAGGCGCCACGGCCCAGGCCAGCACCGAGGCCAGCGCCAGCCCATGCAACAGCGCCCCCGCGGTGCGCCAGGCACCGCCGTCACGACCGTCCTGCGAGACCGCCGCAGGGGCTTGCATGCTGCGGCTCAGGCGCGCCGGAACACCAGCGTGCCGTTGGTGCCGCCGAAGCCGAAGTTGTTCTTCACCGCGACCTCGATCTTCATGGCCCGCGCTTCGTTGGCGCAGTAGTCGAGGTCGCACTCCGGGTCGGCCTCGTGCAGGTTGATGGTGGGCGGCGAGACCTGGTGGTGCAATGCCAGCACCGTGAACACCGACTCGATGCCGCCGGCGCCACCCAGCAGGTGGCCGGTCATGGACTTGGTGGAGTTGACGACCATCTTCTTCGCATGGTCACCAAAGGCCAGCTTGATGGCGTTGGTTTCATTCACGTCGCCCAGCGGCGTGGAGGTGCCGTGTGCGTTGAGGTAGTCCACACTGTCGGCGTTCATGCCGGCGTTGCGCAGCGCGGCCTTCATCGAACGTTTGGGGCCGTCGACGTTCGGTGCCGTCATGTGGAAGGCATCGGCCCCCATGCCAAACCCGGCCAGCTCGGCGTAGATCTTGGCGCCGCGCTTCTTCGCATGTTCGTACTCTTCGAGCACCAGCACGCCGGCACCCTCGCCGAGCACGAATCCGTCGCGCCCCTTGTCCCAGGGGCGGGAGGCGGTCTTCGGGTCGTCGTTGCGCGTGGACAAAGCCCGCGCGGCGGCAAAACCGCCGATGCCCAGCGGCGAGACCGTGCTTTCGGCGCCGCCGGCGATCATCACGTCTGCATCGCCGTATTCGATAAAGCGGCCGGCTTCACCGATGCAGTGCAACCCGGTGGTGCAGGCCGTCACGATGGCCATGTTGGGCCCCGTGAAACCGTACTTGATCGACAGGTGACCGGAGATCATGTTGATGATCGACGCCGGCACAAAAAACGGCGAGATGCGCCGGGGTCCGCGGGTGCGGTACTCCTCGTGCGTGGCTTCGATCATCGGCAGGCCGCCGATGCCCGAGCCCACCATGCAGCCGATGCGCTCGGCAGTTTCTTCCGTCAGCGCGCCGCCCGTGGGCAGCCCGGCGTCCTGCACGGCCTGGAAGGCCGCGGCCAGGCCGAAGTGGATGAAGCTGTCCATGTGACGGGCTTCCTTGCCGGGCATGTAGTCCTCGACATTGAAACCCTTCACCTCGCCGGCAAAACGGCAGGCCATTGCCGAGGCGTCGAACTTGGTGATCAAGTCGATGCCGCTGCGGCCCGCCACCAGGTTGGCCCAACCTTCGGCCACGCTGTTACCGACCGGGCTGATGAGGCCCAGGCCGGTGACGACGACCCTCCGGCGGCTCATGGCTGACGCAGAGCCGCCTCAAGGCGGCCGAACCCCCCTGGGGGGCAGCGACGCGGTGAAACCGCGAGCTTGGGGGCCAACATCACTTCTGGTGCTTCACCGCGTAGTCGATGGCCAACTGCACGGTGGTGATCTTCTCGGCTTCTTCGTCGGGGATCTCGATCCCGAACTCGTCCTCCAAGGCCATCACCAGTTCCACCGTGTCGAGAGAGTCGGCGCCGAGGTCGGCCACGAAGGCCTTCTCGTTGGTGACATCCGACTCGGGCACGCCGAGTTGCTCGGCGATGATTTTCTTGACACGGGATTCGATATCGCTCATGACTCCTCCAGGAGTGGATCCAACTGACAGCCGGCGATTCTACCGGCGGGATAGGGATGCTCTGACGGCGGCCCTCAGGCCATGTACATGCCGCCGTTGACGTGCAGCTCGGTGCCGGTGATGTAAGCCGCCAGCGGACTGGCCAGAAACGCCACGGCGTGCGCCACTTCCTCCGCGGTGCCCAGCCGGGCCAGCGGGATCTGCTGCAGCAGCGCGGTCTTCTGGGCCTCTGGCAACTGCTCGGTCATGTCGGTGGCAATGAACCCCGGTGCGACGCAGTTGACGGTGATGTGGCGGCTGCCCAGCTCACGCGCCAAGGCGCGCGTCATGCCCGCCACGCCGGCCTTGGCCGCGGCGTAGTTGGCCTGCCCGGCGTTGCCGGAGGCGCCCACCACCGAGGTGACGCTGATGATGCGGCCCCAGCGTTGTTTCATCATCGTGCGCATCACGGCGCGGCTCAAGCGGAACACGGCCTTCAGGTTGGTGTCCAGCACCGCGTCCCAGTCGTCGTCCTTCATGCGCATGGC